>NZ_PJBR01000120.1:0-12877 GCF_002863625.1 Pseudoalteromonas sp. MelDa3
AAAAATCCAAAAATCCAAAAATCCAAAAATCCAAAAATCCAAAAATCCAAAAATCCAAAAATATTCAGTACTTATAAAGATTCGATTTGGTAGCATAAATTTAAACATCCAACTTTATTAGGAGGATTTATGGCAAGTGGATGGGCACGAGACGGTGCAATTCAAGATCAAATTGATGCGAGTGTTAATGACGCCGTACAGTATGCAAGAAGCAATTTAATATCTGGTGCAAGTGCAGAGCTATGTGATGAGTGCGACGAGAAAATCCCACAAGCACGAAGGCTTGCGTTACCAGGAGTGCGTTATTGTGTTGCATGCCAAGCTGCAATAGAAGGTAATGGTGCTAGCGCAAAATCATTCAATAGACGTGGTAGTAAAGATAGTCAGTTGCGTTAAAAAGGTGCTAAAAAGCACCTTTTATTTAATACCAATCTACACAAGTATCTGACCAATTCATAAAATTTGTTACACCCTCAATTAGGCCCTACATGGCTAAGTAAATTGCTATCACTTGAATTTGTTAATGAGTAATTTAAAAGTTACTCATGTCTTCTTTTTTCTGAATTAGCTCTATTGAGTAACCATCAGGGTCTTTTACAAAAGCAATTTCAGTGGTACCGCCTTTTACAGGTCCTGGTTCACGGCTAACATTGCCACCGGCAGCCTTAATGTCAGCACAGGCTTTGTAAATATCTTCAAATTCAATAGCTATATGTCCATAAGCATTACCCAGGTCGTAGCTATCTTCATCCCAGTTATATGTCAATTCGAGGACCGTCGTGTCCTTTTCATTTCCATACCCAATAAAAGCTAATGTATACCGATACTCGTCATTGTCGGCTCTGCGTAATTCTTTCATACCCAAGACTTCAGTATAAAAAGCAATTGATTTGTCTAAATTAGCTACACGCAGCATAGTATGTAATAAACGCATTATTCAGTTCCTTTAGTGATTTTTTCAAAGTTCAGTATATTTTCAACTAAGCACTATTATTAAGCACATTTTGTGGTTTTATGTGTATTAGCCATATATGTAGGCGTTACTTATAGATCACAACCTCAATACGATGGAGATTTGGAAGCTGTTCATGTATGGCCTTTATGATTTACCAATAACTTCAATTGTAAATTGCCAATTAATGAACCGTTTTATTGAATTTTGCATATTTAAATAAAGAACACATAATTATTGGTCAACCTATTAGTATAAAGAAAGTTACTGATTGTTCAACAAAAGTTAACCTGAGTTTGATTGGGTTGGTTCTGTCTAACTAATTGTTTTTATTTTGTATTAAATTTTTTTGTATGTAATTTGTAAAAATGCGGGGTTTACTTGGTTAACTTATTGGTTGACAAAAAAGGCGTATGGTAATACAGTTTTTGCATACCAATTGGTAAGTTGCTTGGTTTGAGTGAATACAATGTATTGGTAATTAATCAGAGTTACGTTTTGCACAGGTTAATTTATAAATAACTCAAGCTTAAAGTTACTCTACAAATTGAAACAAAAGACACAGCGTATTTATAGAGTAAATTTTACTTGTTCTTATAAAAGTATGCGCCACATATTTAGGAGTTATTCATGTCAAAACCAGTCATCGGTTTCATCGGCTTAGGCTTAATGGGCGGCAACATGGCCGAAAATTTACAAAACAAAGGCTATGAGCTAATTGTTATGGACCTTAGCAAAGATGCGGTTGCAGCATGTGTTGCTAGAGGCGCAAAAACAGCAAGCACTGCAAAAGAGCTAGCTGAAGGTTCAGATATTGTTATGTTTTGTCTTACAACTTCAGCAGTTGTAGAAAAAATTGTTTACGCAGAAGACGGTATCTTAGCAGGCATTAAAGAAGGTGCAGTATTAGTTGATTTTGGTACTTCTATCCCATCATCTACTAAAAAGATTGGTGCTGATTTAGCAGCAAAAGGCGCAGGCATGATTGATGCTCCTCTTGGTCGTACTCCAGCACATGCTAAAGACGGTCTTTTAAACATTATGGCTGCAGGCGATATTGATACATTCAATAAAGTTAAACCAGTACTAGAAGATCAAGGTGAAAATGTTTTCCATCTTGGCGAGCTAGGTGCTGGTCATACAACTAAGCTAATCAACAACTTCATGGGCATGACTACAGTATGTGCTATGTCACAAGCGTTTGCAGTTGCAGAGCTTGCTGGTGTTGACCGTCAACAACTTTTCGACATCATGTCTACTGGTCCATCTAATTCACCGTTTATGCAATTTTGTAAAAACTATGCGGTTGATAATGTTAGCGACCTTGGTTTCTCAATTGCTAATGCAAACAAAGATTTAGGCTACTTCCTACAAATGGTAGAAGACCTAGGTACACAATCAAAAATCGCTGAAGGTTCATCAGCTAACCTACAAGCAGCGTTTGACGCTGGTATGGGTCAAGGTAACGTTCCTGAAATTTTTGATTACTTCAAAAAGTTAGAAAAGTAAAAAACACGACAAATGGCGCTTAGCTTTATAGTTTAGCGCCAGCACACACACTTTCGATTGACGAGACTTAGCCTGCTTTGTGCAACACCACTTTTAAATATTCATAGAGCCTAATTCGAGTCACAATATAAAGAGTTAACTATGCGTTTAATTAATACTATAAAGCTAAGTTTAGTTCTGATTGGTTGTATATCTACGCAATTAGCAGCCAAAGATTATTTTGTAGATGATAAACAAGCCTTCCGTGATATTTCGTCTAACTTAGTTGCTGGCGACAAAGTAATCCTTAAAAACGGTACATGGTCTGACTTCGAAATCCTACTTGAAGGCCAAGGCACAAAAAACTCTCCTATTTTATTGACCGCTGAAACTAACGGTAAAGTAATTTTATCGGGTCAATCTAACCTAAGACTTGCAGGTAAATACCTTGAAGCTTCAGGTTTAGTATTCAAAGACGGCTATACACCGAGCTCAGCTGTAATAGAGTTTCGTAAAAATAAAAATGAATTAGCCTACAATTCACGAGTTACACAAACAGTAATCGATAATTACAGTAATCCAGACAAACGAGAGTCTGATTATTGGGTGGCACTATATGGACAACATAACCGCTTCGATCATAGCCATTTAGTCGGCAAACGAAATAAAGGCGTGACAGTTGCTGTGCGTTTAAATACTGAAGCAAGTCAGGAAAATTATCATCGTATAGATAACAACTACTTTGGTTACCGTCCTACTTTTGGTTCGAACGGTGGTGAAACCCTACGTATTGGCACCAGCCATTACTCATTAACTGATTCGCATACATTGGTAGAGAATAATTACTTTGAACGCACCAATGGTGAAGTAGAAATTGTTTCGGTTAAGTCAGGCAAAAACATCCTTCGTAATAATGTATTTTATGAAGCGCGCGGTACATTAACGCTGCGCCACGGTAACGGTAACCTTATAGAAGAAAATATTTTCATTGGTAATGGTGTTGATCACACAGGTGGTATACGCGTTATCAATAAAGACCAAATTGTAAGAAACAACTACCTACAAGGTCTAACAGGATATCGTTTTGGCAGTGGTTTTACTGTGATGAACGGCGTACCAAATTCATCTATTAATCGTTATCACCAGGTTGAAAATGCGACGATTGAAAACAACACATTTATAAATGTGCGTCATATTCAACTTGCAGCTGGTAGCGATGCTGAACGAAGTGCGGCGCCTAAAAACAGCACAATGAAAAACAACTTAATCATAAATCAAGATGGCGAACAGCCATTTACAACATTTGATGATGTAAGTGGGTTGGTACTAAGTAACAACATTGCTGATACAAAAGTGCTTTCTGAGTTAATGTACGGTGTAAAGAAAGAAAAAATCACACTTAAAAAAGCAAGTAATGGTCTACTTTACCCAACATCTAGAAGTTTAAATGTAGGTGCAAAGCGCGATTTGAAAGTGCTGAAAAAAGAAGATACCGGTGTTAGCTGGTATGCAAAAGTACCTGCCTTAGTTGATTTTGATTCTGGTAAAACACATTCTGTTAAAGCTGATGTAAGTGCATTACTAGACGCTATTGATAATGCAGAGTCAGGTGATGTATTAGAACTCGCACCTGGTCAGTATGATGTTTCTAAACTGGTTAAAATTGATAAAACGTTGACAATTAAAGCGAAGCAAAGCGGCAAGTCTAAACTTACTTTTCAACGCTCTACATTATTTGAAATACATGATGGCGGCAGCTTAAAACTAGATGGCTTATCAATTTCAGGTGAAAACGCGCCAGATGCAATAGGGAACAGCATTGTTCGTACGCAAAAATGGGGTATGGTAGATAATTATCGCTTTGTAATGACTAACTCTGAGTTGAATGCTTTAGATATTAATCATTCATTCCATTTCTTTATCACTGGTAAAGGTGCAATGGCTGATGAAATTATTCTTACAGGTAATACCTTTAATACAGTAACAGGTGACATTTTACGTCTAAATACTGAAATTGAAGACTTAGGTGTTTATAACGCGGAATACGTCATTGTAAATAATAATACATTTAACGATGTAGAAGGCGGCATAGTTAAGCTTTACCGTGGTGGTTCAGATGAAAGTACATTTGGTCCTCATTTTGAAATGACGAGTAACACGCTTAATAATATTGGCTTTGGTAAGCGTAATAAAGAGCAAGCGAGCATTTATGTTCACGGTGTTCAGGTTACTAATATCACAGATAATAAATTTGTTAAAACTGCTCCTATTGTTGTAGAGCACACAGTAGGCGAGCCTAAAACTGAAATCTCAAACAATACATTTGATGAAACTAAAGCACCAAGTGTGAAAGAGCTAAGAGTTAAAGGCCCGCATACGGCAGTATTAAAAAATAACAACATTTTAAATAAGGCAGGGTAAATACTATGCACTTATTAAAATGCCAAACAGGTTTTAAAATAGCTGCTGTAGCTGCACTTACATTACTTACATCATTGGGTGCGCATGCAGCGCACCCAAACTTAGTAATTACTACTGATGATGTTAAGCAAATGCGCCAAGCAATTAGTAGCAACGGTAGCACAAAGTTTGCTAACGCGTTTGAATCGCTAAAAGCACAAGTTGACGAGCAAATTGCACAGCCTATCACTGTGCCAGTTCCAAAAGACGGCGGTGGTGGTTATACACATGAGCGTCATAAGAAAAACTACCAACTTATGTACAATGCGGGCATTATTTATCAATTAAGCCAAGATGATAAATACGCAAATTATGTACGTGATATGTTGCTTGAGTATGCAAAATTATACCCAACGCTTGGTCTGCATCCAAAACGTAAAATGGATTCGCAAAATCCAGGTAAGTTTTTTTGGCAAAGCCTAAATGAAGCAATGTGGCTTGTGTACACAATACAAGCATATGATCTAATTCATGACTCGTTAAATGCCGATAACATTAAAAAAATCGAGGATGACTTACTACGTCCTGTTTCGTTGTTCACATCAGTAGGCCAACCCTCTACATTTAATAAAGTACATAACCATGGAACATGGGCAACAGCGGGTGTTGGCATGGCAGGGTATGTATTAGGTGAACCTGAGTGGGTAGAAAAATCATTATACGATTTAGAAAAGTCGGGTAAAGGTGGCTTTATTAAGCAGCTAGAGATGCTGTTTTCACCACAAGGTTACTATAACGAAGGTCCTTACTATCAACGCTTTGCACTATTACCCTTTGTAACGTTTGCTAAAGCGATTGAAAACAACGAACCGCAACGAAAAATCTTTGAATATCGCGATGGCATATTATTAAAAGCGATTGATACGACGATTCAACTTAGCTACAACGGTTTGTTCTTCCCAATTAACGATGCAATAAAAAGTAAAGGTATCGATACCATTGAGTTAGTAAATGGTGTAACTGCGGCATACGGTTTAACCAACGATGCCGGTTATTTAGATATTGCTAAGCAACAAGACCAAATAATCCTCTCTGGTGATGGACTAAAAGTAGCTCAAGCACTTGATAACAACATGGCAAAACCTTATTCGTTTAAATCAGTTGCTTTCGGCGATGGTAATAACGGTAAACAAGGTGCTCTAGTTGTAATGAGAACGCAGCTAGGTGGCGATCAAGCTCTACTATTTAAACCTGCTGCACAAGGTTTAGGTCATGGTCATTTTGATAAACTAACATGGCAGTTTTACGACCACGGTAATGAAATTGTATCTGATTATGGCGCAGCACGTTTTTTAAATGTAGAAGCTAAATACGGCGGTCGTTACTTACCAGAAAACGAAACTTACGCTAAACACACTGTTGCGCACAATACGGTAGTGGTTGACGAAACAACACATTTTAATGCAAATGTTGAAGTAGGTAATAATAACTACCCAACGCTTAACTTCTTTGAAACAAATGAATATGGCACGGTTTCAAGTGGCGAAATAAGCACAGCTTATAAAGGCGTTGATCTTGAACGCACGCTTGCACTTATTAACTTACCTGAACTACAAAGCACAGTTGCACTTGATATGTTTGATGTTGCAGCAAATAAAGCGCATCAGCTTGACTTGCCTTTGCATTATAAAGGTCAGCTTATCGATACCAGCTTTGAGCTAAAAGCGAATGCAACACAACTCGCTGCATTAGGTACTAAAAATGGCTACCAGCATCTATGGCTTAAAGCTCAAGCGCAACCTCAAAGTGGTTTAGCTAAAGTAACGTGGTTAAACGAGAATGGTCGCTTTTATACGCAAACGAGTTTGGTTAAAGGTGATGAGTCTTTCTTGTTTACCCAAATAGGCGCAAACGACCCCGATTTTAATTTACGCAACGAAAACGGTTTTATTCGTCGCGTTGAGGGTCAAAAGCATCATAAATTTATATCAGTATTAGAGCCTCACGGTGAATACAATCCAAGTAAAGAATATACCTTAGAAGCTGTTAGTAGAGTTACAAAGCTTGAATATAGTCAGCAGGGCGATTTAACACTTGTTGAACTTGATATCAAAGGCAAGTCATATTTAGTGGCTATTAATAAAGCACCAACATCAGCTAAAAACACATTCAATTATCAAAATAAAGAGTTCACTTTAAATGGCCGATTAGCCGTTTATATGATGAACAATAATCAGGAGTAAATAGGATGCAAAAGCAAAGCGCAAACTTTTCATTTGGCAACGAGACTGAAATTGAAGATTTAGGAAATGGTCTAAAACGTCAAATGCTAGGTTACAACGAAGAGCTAATGGCTGTTAAAATTTGGTTTGAGAAAGGGGCTATTGGTTATAATCATGCTCACAGACATTCTCAAGTAACGTATGTTGTTGAAGGTGAATTTCACTTTAACATTGATGGCGTAACTAAAATCTTAAAACCGGGTGATAGCTGCTTAATCCCACCATTTGCTGATCATGGAGCTACCTGTCCAACAGGCGGAATCCTGATTGATACCTTTAGCCCAGCGCGTGAAGACTTTCTTGAGGATTAATTATGCAACTTAAAGGCTTACGTTGGTGGGTTATAGCGCTAATTGCGCTAGCTACCATTATTAACTATATCGACCGTCAAGCACTTAGCGTGCTTTGGCCTGATATTGTTGAAGATTTATTCCCTGATGAATCAGCATTAGAACGCAAACAAATATACGCTAATATTTCAATTGTGTTTGTATTTGCTTATGCATTTGGTCAAGCCATATTTGGTAAAATATTTGACTGGGTAGGCACACGCTTCGGTTTTGTTTTATCGATAGGTGTTTGGTCTATTGCAACCGTTGCGCATGCATTTGCACAAGGTGTACTTAGCCTTAGTATTTTTCGCGCAATCTTAGGTGTAGCCGAAGCTGGTAACTGGCCGGGCGCAGCTAAAGGTAATGCTGAATGGTTTCCAACAAAAGAGCGTGCTTTAGCACAGGGTATTTTTAACTCTGGCGCTGCTATTGGCGGTATTATTGCGATTCCTTTAATTGCATACTTAACTATCTACTTTAGCTGGCAAATGGTATTTGTTTTTGTTGGTGTATTAGGTTTTCTTTGGTTAGTGCCTTGGTTAATTTTAGTTAAAGCGCCGCCTAGCTCTCACCCTTGGCTTACTGCCGAAGAACGTGAATATATCTTAACAGGTCAAAGACGTGTTGATGATAATGGCGATGTGACTGGCGAAGATGAAGAAGAATATAACCCATCTACTGCCGAGTTACTCTCTCGCAAGCAAAGCTGGGGTGTAATTATTGCCTCTGCTGCGATTGACCCTATTTGGTGGTTATTTGTTTTTTGGATACCTATTTACCTAAACGAAGTATACGGCATGGATGTTAAGTCTATTGGTATATACGGTTGGGTTCCTTATGTTGGCGCTATGTTTGGTGCATGGTTTGGTGGCTTACTGGCACAAAATCGACTTAAAGCCGGATGGAACACTGATAAAACACGTAAGTTAACTATTACGCTGGGCTGTTTAATTATGCTACCAGCGTTACTTGCAATGGCTAACCCTGGCGGACCAACTACAGCGGTACTAATTATGGCTGTTATTTTATTTGGTTTTCAAACTGCAATTGGTAATGTGCAAACACTACCAAGTGATTTGTTAGGCAAAAAAGCTGTAGGTACATTATCAGGTTTTTCTGGTATGGCGGCAAAACTTGGTGCTGTAGGCCTTACATCGCTTGTGCCTATTCTTACTGCTGATGGTAACTATACACCAGCATTTGTTATTGGTGCTTCTTTAGCCATTATAGCAATGGCAGCTGTTTGGATTTTAATTCCAAAAATAGAACCTCTTAAAAAGCCTCAATAATCTAGATAATAACTGCTATGCCAACATGTTTTGTATAAGCGCATAGCAGTTAACTACATAGGGTAACTTCCAAGATGAAAAATATTTACTTTATCGGTGAATGCATGGTCGAGCTTAGGGCTATGAGCGCGGCAACACTACACCAATCATTTGCAGGCGATGTTTATAATTCTGCAGTGTATTTAAAGCGTTGCTTCCCACAGGTTACTACTTCGGTTGTTACGGCTTTAGGTCAAGATAATTTAAGTAAAAAAATGCTAGAACGCTTTGAAAGTGAAGAAATAAATACACAGCTCGTATTTGCTCACGATACCAAAGTACCTGGCATGTATTACATAGAAACCGATGAGCATGGTGAGCGTAGCTTTATTTATTGGCGCAATGATTCTGCAGCTAAAAAGGTTGTTGATTTTTTAGATGCTGATGCACTTGAGCAGCTTAGCCAAGGTGATATGTTTTTCTTTTCAGGAATTTCATTAGCAATAATTGAAGAAAGTGCACGTGAGCAATTTTGGAAAGTTGTAAAGCAGCTCAAAGATGCTGGAGTTAAAATAGTTTTTGATCCTAACTACAGAGCGCGTTTGTGGAATAGTGTAGAGGAAACTAAAGAGCAATATCATTTAGCCTTTACGCTTGCAGATATTACCCTACCTGGCGTTGAAGATTTAACAACACTTTATGACGTACATAGCGTAGAAGCGGTTGTTGAATATTTAAAACCTTACCAAATAGAAGAAATTGTTGTTAAAAATGGCCCTGAATCGGTAGTGACAAAAGAGGGCGAGACCCTTCAAAGCCACACTATAATACCGGTAACAAATGTTGTAGATACTACATCAGCAGGCGATGCTTTTAACGGTGTTTATTTAGGTGCTCGTTTATCTGATAAATCAATTTCAAGTGCTGTACAACTTGCTGCAAAAGCAGCAGGTGCTGTTATACAACAGCCAGGCGCTATTGCTCCAAAAGATATATTTCAGCAAGCAATGGTTAAAGCTGGGATCTGATACCAATTTTATTAAAAACATGATCACCTTAGCGTATTAAATAACTCACTAACTACGTTAAAAATTATTTATATAGAACAACTATGTATCATAATTTTAGCCTTGTTATTGAGCTATTTTCTTGTCGCTATAATAGCTCATTAATTTAATGCAATTGGTATAACAAAATAATTTAACATTAACGGCCGCCATACCTCGGCCGCATTACTTTTTTATAAAGGAACAACGTTATGACTCGCTTTTCTGAACTTATGTCAGGACAAACACTGCTACCTATAATTCAAGCTGATACGCCAGAGCAAGGTGTTCAAATAGCGAAAGCTATGGCTAACGCCGGCCTTACTTTAGTTGAAGTAGTGCTAAGAACAGAAGCTTCTTTAGAAGCATTAAAAGCTATTAAGGCACAAGTGCCTGAGCTAAAAGTAGGTGCGGGTACGGTAATAAATACTGAAATTTTAGAGCAAGCACTAGAAGCGGGTTCTGACTTTATTGTAACGCCAGCTGTGTCTCCTGTATTACTTGCCGCACTTGCTAAATGTAATGTACCGGTACTTCCTGGTGTATCAAACACAGGTGATATTTTAATGGCGCTTGAATATGGCTTTGAAGAGCAAAAATTATTCCCGGCATCGCTAGCCGGTGGAGCACCTTTTGTATCAGCTGTATCGTCAGTATTTAGAGCAGTCAGCTTTTGCCCTACAGGCGGTGTTAGCGAAAGTAACAAAATGGACTATCTTTCTTTAAATAATGTATTCGCCGTTGGCGGTACTTGGATAGCGAAGAAAGAATGGGTTGAGCAAGAAAACTGGCAAGCAATTACCGATTCTTGTATCCAGGCTTTAAAATAGAAAGGATTGCATAAATGAATTATTTAGCCCCAACAATACTGCCAGGCGTAATCGTTGGCGATGAGGTAAGTGCTGTGTATGAGCATGCGCGTACTAATCAATATGCTTTGCCAGCGGTAAATGTTGTTAGTACAACATCTATAAATGCGACGCTAGAAGCTGCTAAAAAGAAAAACTCGCCCGTTATTATTCAGCTTTCTAATGGTGGAGCTCAATTTTTTTGTGGTAAAAGCTTATCTTTACCAGAGCAACAATCAGCAGTGCTTGGGGCGGTAAGTGCTGCAAGATATGTACATTCAGTGGCAGCACATTATGAAGTGGCAGTAATGCTTCATACTGATCATGCAGCTAAAAAGCTACTACCTTGGATCGATGGTTTGCTTGATGAAGGTGAAAGACACTTTGAACTGACGGGCAAACCACTGTTTAGCTCGCATATGATTGATCTTTCCGAAGAGTCTTTAGAAGAAAATATTGAAATTTGTGAACGTTATTTAACGCGTATGGCAAAAATAGGTATGACTCTAGAAATTGAACTTGGTTGCACGGGCGGCGAAGAAGACGGTGTTGATAACTCACACTTAGATAGCTCTTCTTTATATACTCAGCCTGAAGATGTTGCATTTGCTTACGAACGTTTGAGCCGTATTAGCCCTAACTTTATAATTGCAGCGTCTTTTGGCAATGTTCACGGTGTATACAAGCCGGGTAACGTTGTTCTTACACCAACTATTTTAAAAGATTCACAAGCTTACGTATCAGAGAAATTTAATCTACCAAGCAACTCAATTAATTTTGTGTTTCATGGTGGTAGTGGTTCTGAGTACAATAAAATTGCAGAGTCTTTAACCTATGGCGTAGTTAAGATGAATATTGATACCGATACGCAGTGGGCGTGTTGGACAGGTATTTTAGATTACTACAAAGATAACCAAGCATACCTACAAGAGCAAATTGGTAACCCTGATGGGGAAGATAAGCCAAACAAAAAATATTACGACCCTCGCGTATGGCTGCGTCATTCAGAGCAAAGTATGGTTGCAAGACTAGAGCAATGCTTTGACGATCTAAATTGTGTAAATAGGTATAGCGCATGAAAAGATTAAATACAGTATTGAAAGAAGACGGTGTAGATACCGATCTTATTTTACTTATTCGCACAATTTTAGCGACTAGTAAAGAAATTGCTTTTCGAGTAAGTCAGGGTGAATTAGCCGGTGTTTTAGGCTCAACCCTTAACGAAAATGTTCAGGGTGAAGTTCAAAAAAAGTTGGATGTAATCGCAAACCAACTACTTAAAGACATACTACTTGACGATAGCAGCGTACGCTCAGTTGCATCAGAAGAAGAAGATCATGCAGTAGGTGGTCATCCTGAAGGTAAGTTTATTGTTGCCTTTGACCCATTAGATGGCTCTTCTAATATTGATGTTAATGGTCAAATAGGCACTATATTTACTATTTACTTAGCCCGTGACGATGTTGCTTTCGACAGTGACGAGCAATTTAGTCAGCCTGGTGTAAATCAAGTATGTGCGGGTTATGTTTTATATGGCCCTTCATCATTACTTGTAATGAGTACTGGCGGTCCAACACGTTGCTATACATTAGACTCAACACATGGCGGTTACTTATTAACAAATAAGCAATTGAATGTGCCTGAGCAAAGTCGTGAATTTGCCGTTAATATGGCAAACTACCGTTATTGGGACGAACCGACACAAGTGTATTTTGATAAATTGCTATATACCTGTGAAAGCTTTGAAAAAAGCTCAATGCGCTGGAATGCAGCGATGGTAGGCGATGTTCATCGTATTTTATGCCGAGGTGGCTTATTTTTGTACCCACAAGATAAACGCAGTGGTAACGATAACGGAAAAATAAGACTGCTTTATGAAGCAAACCCACTAGCACTTTTAGTTGAAAACGCAGGTGGTAAAGCAACTTCTAGAGGAACGCGTATTTTAGATATTGCGCCAACGAGCTTGCATCAACGCGTGCCTGTTGCTTTGGGCTCAAATGAGCCTGTAGAGTTTTATAATAACGCTATTTTATAAAACAGTACTTAATAAAAAAGGGGCAAAAAAATAGCCCCTTTTTTACTCTTATTTTTCATTCTCTCTGTAAATAATCCTTTCTATACAAACTCACTTCATTTCTTAATTTTCTTATAGTCTTCAAATAAGAATACTTTATATATATTAGATAAATCTGATTTACTTAACCTCATGTAAAAACAATTTTTTTGCTCTAAAGTTATGTTTTTTCGCAGTAATTATA
>NZ_PJBR01000121.1:0-12761 GCF_002863625.1 Pseudoalteromonas sp. MelDa3
TGTCAGTGGCTTTCGCGCGTTATAAAACGCTGCCAATGCAGGTGTGAGTTAATAATACGTATTTGTTGGACAACGGTATTTAATAAGTGGGTATCGCTAAACACATCGTGTGGATACTCGTTAAAACCCATCAAGTAATTAAAGGCGTCTTTAGAGTTAGCTTGTAGGGCGTATATACGCACTTGTTGCTCAAAGTTAAGACGAAGACTGCTTATTGCTGTTTTCATACCGAGTTGATCTACGTTTGGTATATCACATTTTTGCAGATAACCGGCTCGCTCACCTTCGCCTGAAAACCAAATGCGGACTTTTTCACTGTACCTGCCAGTTTTAGCCGGTAAGTCGAACATTAATCGGTGTTGGTTTTGCGATTTGATGAACGTTATATATTCATTAAATCCAGCATTTATAAGTGCTTGATGTACAGGAACTAAGCGAGGTTTTATTTTACCGTGGGTATGAAAATTAAAGCATAAGACGTTTTTTTCAAGGGACAGATCATCAAGCGTTAAATAACCAATCTCATCGCTATAAGCACCACTATAATATGCAATTAAAGGGAGCCAAAAATGCCAGTGTTTTGGTTGCTCTCGTGCAACTTTAAAATCACCGTATATATATCCATTATAAAGAGTGTGCAGTTCCATGGCTGAAAAGGGCCGGCGACCAAGATGGGTTTTCAACGTAATACCTTGAAAATAATGATGTGTTTTATTTTATACCCAACTAGCAGTAGATGCTAGTCGGGTTTTATCCGCTTTTAGAGTAAAGCGTATAAAGTATTATTCACTCAATGCGCGAGCTAAACCTGTAGGTTCAATTTCTGCACATACTTGGTCGTCATTCCAATTGATACCAACAAGTGCGTTATCTTCATTTAAGTCTTCAACCCATGCATCTAAAAATTCATCAAGGTTGATTTCTACTGGGCTGTAATCTTTCCACTCTTCTTTACACTGTGCTTTAGCTGCTGCTTCACTTTCCCAAAGCAGTAGTACGTCAGTTTCGTCAAATTGGTTAGAATCGCACACTACAAAGCCATTATCTTCTGCACCAAGTGCCCAAATTACTTCGCTAACACGTACTTTTTCTACGAAGTTAACTAGTTGTGATTCAATTTCGATATCGCTCATGTGTTTACCCTTTTAAATTAGTGACGAGGATTGGTGTCTATTGCTGCTTGGCGCTCGTCATATTGCTTATGAAAAGCAACAAGCGCTGAATGCTGACTAAAGTCAGCTAATTCGCGAAAGCAAATCCAATCAAGCAGGCAGTATAAACTGATGTTGAGGTATTCACAGCTTTTAAATTCTTCATCGCTTAAATGGGTATTTAAAAAGCTTAATGTTTGTTCAATACGTTCGTTTTGCAGATTAAAAAATAATTTATCGCTTTTGGTGTCAAATCCAGAACGTTTACATAACACCATTTCTACTAACGAATCGTTACAAGCATTTATAGTCGTAAGTAAGTGCTCTTGAGGCCACGTTAGTTTTGGCTGACCTGTTTTTTCAAGTAAATAACGCAATATAGAATTAGAGTCACTAAGAGTTAAGTCGCCATCTACCAGTATTGGGATTTTTCGAGCTGGATTTTTACTGGCCATAGTAGGGCGATCTTGCTCAGAGAATATATCGAGACTTACAAGCTCTAGTTTGCAGCTGTTTTGTTGTGCCCAAATTCTAATGCGGCGCACGTAAGGTGAAGGTACAGAACCAATTAATTGCATAATTACTCCATAAAAAAGCCGCATAAGCGGCTTTTATCAAATGTTACTTACAGTACAGTTAAATTTATTCTGAACGGCTAGTAACTTCAAGTAAATGATAACCAAATTGAGTTTGCACAGGGCCTTGTACTTGATTAATTGGCGCAGAAAACACAACTTTATCAAACTCTGGAACCATCATACCAGGGCCAAACTCACCAAGAGCACCGCCATCCTGACCTGAAGGACAATTAGAATGTGCTTTTGCTAGTTCAGCAAAGTCTTCGCCTTGCTCAATTTTTGTTTTTAAGTCTAAGCATTGTGCTTCACTGTCTACAAGTATATGTCGTGCGCTTGCTACTGTCATAAAATCTCCCGAGTATAGTGTGGTGTTTTTTTAACCGAATTGAAATATCATTCTAGTTAGTTTCAACTAATTGTACCAGTATAAACTTATTTATCAGAAAACGCAGTTTCAATTGCAGTAATCATTTGCTCTGAATTAGGTGCCACTTTGCTGTTAAACCGTAAAACTGTTTTACGATCAGCAGACACTAAGTATTTATAAAAGTTCCAATTTGGAGAGCTAGTTTGCTCATTCAAATATTTAAAAATTGGATTTGCTTCGCTACCACGAACTTTGCTGGTGGCAAACATGGGAAAAGTTACACCATAATTTACAAAGCATACTTTCGCTGTTTCTTTTTCATTGTCTTCTTCTTGAAAAAAGTCATCAGAGGGGAACCCTAATACGACTAAACCTTGCTCTTTGTATTGTTGATATAGCGCTTCAAGGCCTTTAAATTGATATGTAAAACCACAATTACTTGCCGTGTTTACTATTAACAAAGGTTTATTTTTAAATTGGCACAAGTTAATAGATTCTTTTGAGCGAAGCTTTCGTATATCTACATTGGTAAAATCTTGGCAGTCCTGTGTAGAGGTTTTATTTATGGTTGATGGTGTTTGAGCTTGAAGGGGAGCATTAATAAGTAAAGCCGTTAAACCTATTATAATTATTTTAAGCATTACATTACCTAAACTTTACGATTGTTTGATTGGATAATCATACGCTAATATGGAACAAATTGATCAACCCTCTAATGACCTATGACAATCCGTTTAGCAACTATTAATGATCTTAATGAAATTGTAGCCATTTACAACGAAACTATTGCAGGGCGAATGGTAACTGCAGATACGCAAGAAGTGAGCGTTGACGAAAAGCGTGACTGGTTTAATAGCCACAACGATAAAAGGCCTATTTACGTTTACTGCGAAAATAATCAAGTACTTGCTTGGGTAAGTTATAAATCGTTTTATGGGCGCCCAGCTTACGACGGCACAGTAGAAATGAGCATTTACATTACCAGTAAAGCGCAAGGTAAAGGGCTTGGTAAAAAACTAATGATATTTGCTCAAACACAAGCTAAGAAATTAAATATTAAAGTATTACTCGGCTTTATTTTTAGTCATAACTTACCGAGTGTTAAATTGTTTAAGCATTTTGATTTTGCAATATGGGGTGAGTTGCCAAGCGTTGCCATAATGGATGATAAGGCGTATAGCCTTACTATTTTTGGAAAACATCTGGAATAAATTATTTTTCATAATGTTGTAATATTTTTTTACAAAATAAGACGAAGGGTTTATGCCAATTAAATAAAAATAGTCTACGCTATTAACATATTAAGTTTATTAATTTGAAGTGTAGCTTGATGATTCGAAAAATATTAATTGTTGATAGTAGCAGTGTCATCGCAATGCGTGTGAAAGTGCTTTTAGAATTAATAGGATGTGAAGTCGAATTAATTCATTTCAGCATGTTAGACATGTATACCAATATAGGCGACTACGACTTAGTTGTTGTTGCCCATGGTGTGCCTGTTGATTCTATAAAACCGCTTGTTAGCCAAGTAGCGCAAGAGCGTTTTATGCTGCTTGCTCCAAAAGCACAAAGTGGTGAGCAACTAACTGCGTTTAGTGAGCTAAATCATGTTGCGCCTGACGCAACCGTGATCTACCCGTTTTTTTCTAATAAAGAAATTACTTCTCTTTTAGAGAGCCTACTAGAATTAGGCTCTAATCATATTTTGCAGTTACCCACTATTTTACTCGTCGATCATGTTCCTGAGCGCCTCGAAAAAATGAAAAACAGCTTGATCGGTGCTCATATCGAGACCCATACAGCAACCACCTCTGCAGAAGCTTTAGAAATTACGAAAGAAAAGCAAATCGATATACTAATAAGTGATTTTGTTTTAGATGACGGAACCGGTTTAGAAATTTTTTCAAACTTAAAAATAATGCAACCACATTGCCGTTGCTTATTATTTACCTCACGTCCCGATCAAGTTTCAATGATTGAAGCTATTCGTCAAGGTGTAGAAGACGTACTTATTAAGCCATTGAACGACAGCTCATTATTACAATCAATACATAAACTGTGGCAAACAGAGCTATTAAAACGCCATAACGCAGAACTTGTCGAAAGGCTACAAGATACAGTTGATGCCCTGATTGAAAAAGACAGCCTACTTCAGGTTATTTATAAGCATACGCCCGATGCAATTATGTTGTTTGAGAAATGCGGTAGAGTGATAGAAGCTAATGATGCTTGTTTAAAACTATTTAACTTACCGTTTAACGAACTAGAAGGTAAATCAGTATTTAGCTTTTTAGATGATGATTCAACATTAGGTATTAAAAATAAAATATCGACATTAAATAGTAATCGCCAATTTAGTTGCGACTTACGTTTATCTAAAACAGCTGGGGGCTATATACCGCTAGTGGGATCTTTTAATGAGATAGATCATCACGGAGAAATAGCACTTGCCGTAATATTTAAAAATGTAACCCACCTTAAGCAAAAAGAAGATTTACTACTTGAAGCAAAAGATATCCTTGAAGAGCAAGTAAGAGCGCGTACTTCACAGCTTGAACATGCAAAAAATATTGCTGAAGCTGCAAATTTAAGTAAATCAGAATTTTTAGCAAATATGTCGCATGAACTTCGCACACCAATGCATTCGATTTTAAGTTTTTCACGTTTTGGTTTAAGCAAATTAGAAACTGGAGATTTTGCAAAAGAGAAACTAATTAAATACCTATCGCGAATAGAGAGTAGTGGTGAGCGTTTACTGTCGTTACTAAATAATTTACTCGACCTATCTAAGCTAGATGTGGGTAAGTTTCCATTTAATCCTCGTCCATATAATTTAGCGAACATTATAAAAACAAGTATTGATGATGTATCTGGTACGGCAATGGAAAAAGAAATTGAGGTTGTATTCACCGCGCAGCCGCTACCTGTAATTTCGCAGTGTGATGAAGAGCAAATAAACCAGTTACTTCGAAACGTATTAGGTAATGCACTCAAATTTAGTGAACCAAAAAGTAAAATACAGATAAATTTAGAGTCAGATAGTCGATTTGCTACCATAGAGGTTACCGCTAGTGGGGTCGGTATACCAGAAGATGAGCTGGAACATATTTTTACTAAGTTTGTACAAAGCAGCAAAACAAATAGCGGTGCCGGTGGTACCGGATTGGGCCTTGCATTGTGTAGAGAGTTTGTGTCTTTACATCAAGGTGAGATCACTGCACGTAACAACGAAAATGGTGGTGCAACTATATCTATACAGGTGCCATTAGAAATAAATCTAGATGATCATTTGGCTGAAGATCAATTAATACAACACAGTAATTAATTGTTTTTTGGCAAGCCAAGTAACTTTTTGAGAATTTGAATGGATGATAAATTATGGCCTTAACTAAAATACTTGCCGTTGATGACGAACCCTTTAACCTTGAAATTATTGAGGAAATTTTAGAGGATCTTGATTTTGAATTACAAGTAGCAACGAATGGTCCTGAGTGTTTAAACATGGTTGAGGGCTATATGCCTCAGGTTATATTGCTCGACGTAAGTATGCCGCAAATGAACGGCTATGAAGTATGTAAGGCACTTAAAGCAAACCCAAATACAGCACACATTATTGTTATGTTTGTGTCTGCTCGTGGCACAGTTGAAGAGCGCATGGAAGGCTACTCGGTTGGTGCAGAAGACTATATTGTAAAACCCTTTGGCCATGATGAACTTAAGTCAAAGCTTAAAAATTTAAACCAAGTACTTGTTGAAAAACAAAGCCTTGAAAAGCAAGTTGAAGATGCTACATCAACTGCATTTAATGCCATGGCTAACAGCAGTGAAATGGGGCAAATAGTTAACTACGTTGAAAACATAGGCTTTATTAACGACCCTCAAGAGCTAGGTAAAGCGCTTATAGATTGCCTACAATCTTTTGATTTGCAAAGTAATGTTGAGTTTAGAGAGAACGATGAAATTAGTCACTTTGCATTAAGTGGCGTGTGTTCACCTATTGTGGTGGAGCTATTTGAAATGCTTAAAAACAAAGGGCGTTTACATGAATTTTCGCATCGAATTTTAGTTAACTATGAATTGATTAGCTTACTTATTTTAAATATGCCTGATCACGATCCAGATAAGCACGGGCGTATACGCGACCACGTATGTTTTATTGTCAGTGTTACCGAGCAGCAGCTACGCGCCATCATGACTAAGAAAATGCTTGAATCACAACAAGCAAAACTTAATGCCGTAGCAAGTACAGTTCACAGTAAGTTTCATGGCTTAATTAGCTTATTGAATGACAACCGTCAAAACAACGAAAAAGTGTTTAAACAGTTACAAGAAGAGCTCGAAGAACGTATCCCATCAATGGGATTAGATGAAGATCAGGAGGTGTTTATTTATAAAAAAGTAGATGAAACTATCCAAAACTCAGTGGCCAGAGAGGAGTCTGTTAAAAAGGTAAAAGCAGCTTTTGCTGAAATTGAGCAAGACCTGTCATTGCTTTTAAAGAGCTAAATATAATTAATTAAATAATGTTACTTTAAGGCTTACTCCAACTGCATTATGCATCTCTGGGTAAGCCTTTTTCTACGATTCTGATTAACCTAGCCGTTTTACGAATTTGTAATCGTTGTTTATCGTTTTGTTGAGCAAGCGCCCATTCAATATGTTCTAAAACAAGCTCGCTGGATATTTGGCTTTTATCTTGTAAAGCATGAATAATAGCCGGGCTAAACTCTGCATTACCTAAACCGACCGCTATATTACGTAACCAACGTTCGTGACCTATGCGGCGAATAGGGCTGCCTTCGGTATTTTTTAAAAATGTAGGCTCATCCCAAGCAAATAGCTCAAGTAAATCTTTATTTTTTAATTGAGTACGGGGATGAAAGTCATTTTCATCCGTTATTTGTCCATAACGATTCCAAGGGCATACCAACTGGCAATCATCACAACCATAGATACGGTTGCCTAATAAAGTTCGGTATTGTTCGGGTATGGGGCCTTGGTGTTCTATCGTTAAGTACGATATGCATTTACGTGCATCAACAACGTAAGGCTCTACAATTGCACCTGTTGGGCAAAGAGTAATACAAGCAACACATTTTCCGCAGCCTTCAAACGTGTTCTCTGCATCTATTGGTAGGGGTAAATCAATAAATAGCTCGCCTAAAAAAAACCATGATCCTGCTTCTTGATTAATTAATAACGAATGCTTACCGCGCCACCCTAAACCGGCTTTTTCGGCAAGTTGACGCTCAAGTACCGGGGCTGAATCTACAAAGGGCCTAAAGCCATATTCGCCAATTTCTTGCTCTATTTTTTGGCCAAGTTTTTTTAAACGATTACGCATTAATTTATGGTAATCACGACCCAGTGCATAACGACTTATGTATGCTTTTTCTTTATTTTTTAAGGTTTTTGCAAAGCCAGCATCGGGAGGGAGATAATTCATTTTTACGGATATAACACGCTGTGTACCAGGTACTAATTCAGCAGGGCGAGCGCGTTTCATGCCGTGAGCAGCCATATAATCCATCGAGCCGTGGTAGCCAGCATCAAGCCAGCGTTGCAATTGGGCTTCGTGCTTAGATAGGTCAATATCAGTAATACCTACTTCGCTAAAACCAAGCTCTTGCCCCCAGGTTTTTATTTGTAGGGCTAATTTTTCATAGTCTGGGGTAGGGTTGCTCACACACTTCACACACTTAAATTAATAGCTGCGTAATTTACCATATTTCTCTGAGCCCGAAAACGCTTCTTAGCGCACGAAGCGCTTTAACTGTTGTTGGGTCTGTAAGCTTAACTGTTGAGATTGCTCGCTATCGGCTAATGCCGTATCTATTTGCTGTTTAGCTTGCTCACCTAGCGCTACAATTTGTTCTACCGATTGGTGAGTATCGGTTTGAGTATCTTCAAGCATATGCACCGCGTTAGCTATTTGTTGTAACTGTTGTTGGTTGTGCTCAAATTCACTCAGCATTTTAGTAAAACCATCACAAGTGGCATTAATTGAGCTTTGTGCGTTATTGGAGTGGGTCATTAATTGCTCTGATTCTTTATTCGTCTCGTTTACTAAATCATTCATTTGAGTAATAAAGTCGCTTATTTGCCTAGTTGCGCCACTCACTTTTATTGAAAGCGTACGTACTTCGTCTGCAACAACGGCAAACCCTCTACCAGCATCACCGGCTCTAGCTGCTTCTATTGCGGCATTAAGGGCTAATAAGTTAGTTTGATCAGAAAACTCTTCAACCATTTTTAAAATACTACGAATGTTTTCACTGTTCTCTTTCAGTCCCGCAATTGTATTTGAAAAGCTACCTAGCATATTAGTAATAAGTTTAACCTGCTTTACTAAAGCAGCGAGCTCTGATGCAGATAGTTTTACAAAGTTAAGGTGTTCATTATTAACGTTATGCACGCTATCTGTATTATTTACTATGTTTTGTAAGCTTTGGGTTATTTGCATACTGGCATTAATAATACTGTGGCTTAACTGTATTTGTTGCTCGCTTGATTGCTCAGTATTTTTCATCGATTCAGTGACTTGTATATTACTGTGTGCACTAGCTTGAGCACTGTTATATGTTGTGCTGAGTAACTCACTTAAATGGGCAGTAAATATATTATATTGTGTACTTAAATCTTTAAATTCGTCATACGAAAAGTGAGGAAGTTTTGCTGCTAAATCTGCATCTTGCTGATTTATTTTTATTAAAGTATCGCGCATAGCAGTAACAGGGCGAACAATTAAAAAACGCATATAAAAAAGAGTAAATATAAAACCAGATATAATAACAAGCGTAAGCAGCCAAAATAGCCCTGTACTTTGCTGTTGTTCGCTTAAGCTCTGATGCAGCCAAAATAACGTAATTGCTTGGAACAATAATACAAAACTTAAATTACCGACTATTTTACGCGTTAACGTAAAAAAGAATGTTTGCTCTATATAGTTATAAATTTTCATAAAACTACTCATTATGCTTAAGCCCTACGATTCTTATTTTGGTTAGGGAGGTGTAAATTAGCTTTTTTGTAACGATAACAAGTAAGCTTTGGTTCGCGCTGGGTAATTTGTAAAAATTCCGTCTATGCCGTACTCAATCATTAGCGCTATATCTTGTTCTCTATCGACCGTATAAGCATAAATCTTTAAGCCTCTTTTTTTTGCATCATCGGCAAAAGCCTTATTTATAAAGGTTTTATCTGCATGTACGCTATAAGCGTTTAAATCACTTGCAAACTTTGCATAGTTAATTGGAATAGAAGAAGTAAGAGCGCCTATTTTAAGCCATGGTAGCTTGCTTTTAAGCCACTGTAGTTGATGATGATCAAACGATGATACTAAAATATTCGCTTTCGATATTTTGTTAGCTTCAATGTTTCTCTCAAGTTGAGCCACAAACCTCTCCAGTTCAAAAGTATGCTTAAGCTCAATATTCAATAAAGATTTATTATTATTCCAATCAAACAACTGCTGAAGAGTGGGAATTTTTTCGCCATTTCCAGCATCAAGTTTAGAAAGTTCATGTGCAGTAAAGTTACTCACCCTACCTTTACCGCTGGTGGTTCTATCGAGCCATGAGTCGTGTATTACCATGTAATCATCTAAGGAACTTTGAATATCTACTTCAATACCATCGACACCTACTTTTAACGCTTCTAAAATAGCGCTTTCGGTGTTTTCAGGAAAATTCCCACTGGCACCACGGTGTGCAAATACTTTCATTTTCGAGCCTTTTTAGTGATTGACCACGTTTCAAAACAAGCGGCACTAACAATAAGTGCTCCACCAACTAACGTCATAACAGTAGGACGTTCATGAATTACTACTATAGCCAGTATGGTGCCATAAAGTGGTTGCAAGCAAGAAATTAACCCCGCAGTTGCCGCTGATAAATGCTTTAAACTTGCTGCAAATAATGAGTGAGGTGTAGCCGTAAAAATAATACCCGCTATAGCAATTAAAATCAGGTCGTGATCACTAACCTCATACACAGGCACTTCAATAAATGCGCACAACATAATACTTGCCACTAAGGTTTGATAAAACATCGTTTGCGGCCCGCCATATTGGCTAAAGTAGCGCTTATGAGTAATGTTTCTGATTGAAAAAAACAATGCCGATATTACACCTGTCATTATACCCAGGGTTACATCGTCGCCTAAGTTTGCATTTGGGACTAATAGGTAAATACCTAAAACAACTACCACCGCACTTATTATATCTTTTGCTTTTGGCCTGCTTTTATTAAATAAGGGCTCTAAAAACACTGTCATTACGGGGTAGCTAAAAAACGCCAGCATCCCAATTGTTATACCGGCCATTTGCATACCAGCAAAATAGGTTACCCAGTGAATACCCACCGCAACCCCTAAAAATAATGCAATAAGGTAGTCTTTAGGCTTGTTTAGTTTAATTTGTTTTTTTTGAAAATACAGCATAGCTAAAATAGCCATTCCTGCAATTGCAGTTCTATAAACGGTAATATCTAAAGCATTTAAACCAATAAGCTTGGCAAATAGAGCGGTTCCGCCAAAAAGTAAAACGGCTATGTGTAAGTAAATCAGGCTTTGCTGTTGTGGTTGCATTAAAACGCTATCTCCTTTTTTTAATATCTTATCATTGAGGTTACTTTTACAAGATGAAATTTTCCCAATATGACAAAAGTCATTAAAGTTAATGACACTTCACACTCTTATTATTTTATTACACAGGCATAGTTAATGTACTCAACTGGAGGTTGCTATGAATACTTTAATTTTAATAAGCCTGTCTATTAGTGAATTTGTTGATGGGCTGGGCTTTACAGTTTCAATAAATGATTGCTTTATACTCATGAGCATTTTTATGTTATTTATATTTATTAATAAAAACAGTGCTATAAATAAAAAGAATAAGTCAGAGGCTCCAATATGGACACATTAAGTACAGCTAAAAAAACGTCAGGGAAAAAGTTTTGGGATTATGCACCGCTAATTTTCACCGGTTTTTATTTACTGCCCACCATTTTTAATGTTTCTAACTTAAGCGCAAATAACATTGTTATGACGTTCGCATTTTACATTGTTTTTATACTGCTTTACGTCAAGGCGATGGACTGCGAAAACTCTAATGTTACCAAGTTATTTGTAGTGATGTTATTGGTGTGCTTTAGTGCCACATTTTATACGTCAGGCACTTCAACGTTATTTGGATTTATTGCTTATATAGCGGGGTCATCATACAGCTACAAGCAGCGGATTTTTGCAGCACTAGCGGTTATTGTAAGTGTTATAGGGGCTGCATATGCTGCTGATGTACATAACGTTAAGTACTTTTTTGCCGGATCTTTAATATTATGTGGGGCTTTATTTGCCTTTGGTATAGCAGGTCAAAAAGAGCGTTTACACAAAAAGCGCGAACAAGAAAGCGCTAACCAATTAGAGCAATTAGCAGCAATTGCTGAGCGAGAACGAATAGCTCGCGACTTGCACGATATTTTAGGCCACTCACTGTCATCTATTGCTCTAAAGGCTGAGCTTGCTAATAAATTAAACCAAGGAGAGCGCTACGCTCAAGCCAACAACGAAATAGCGCAAGTGGCAGATCTTGCAAGACAGTTACTTAGCGATGTAAGAAACGCAGTAAGTGATTTAAAACAGCTCAATCTAGTCAGTCAAATAGCACAGCTAGAGCAAAGGTTAATAGAGCAAGGCTTTAGCGTAAAGGTTAATGCAAATTTAAGTACTTTACCCGCTAAGGTTGAAGGGTTCGCTGGGTTAATAATTAAAGAGGCTGTGACTAATTTATTACGCCATAGCAGCACAAAGAATTGCGCAATAAATATAGATCAAACAGTGCAGCTGCTTCTCATTACAGTGATTGATTACGCGCCATGCAATACATTAAAAGCAGGTAATGGTCTAAATGGCATTACAGAGCGAGCAGAGCAATTAAAGGGCAGTGCTAAGTTTACGTGTGGTGATACTTTTACTTTAAATGTAATGCTACCAATCACAGATAAGGATTTACAATGATTAAAGTTTATTTAGTGGAAGATCAAGCGCTTGTTCGCGACGCAATCGCAGCACTATTAAGTCTCGATTTTAATATTGAGATTATTGGGCAAGCAAGTAATGGGCAAGATGCACTTAATGCAATTGAGGCGCTTGATAGTGATTTACATCCCGATATAATTTTAACCGATATAGAAATGCCAACCATGAATGGTATAGAGCTGAGTGAAAAAATAGCCGCTAAGTTCCCCGCTATAAAAATGGTTATTATGACCACATTTTCTCGTGCGGGTTATATTAGGCGAGCGCTTACGGCAGGTGTTAAAGGTTTTATTTTAAAAGAAGCACCCAGTGAAGAGCTAATAAATGCGCTTAAAAAAGTAATGCAGGGGCAAAAAGTGATAGACCCAGAGCTTGCTATTAATGCATTGGACGACGCAGATCCACTTACCGATAAAGAACGCAAAGCACTTAAACTTGCAAGCGACGGCCTTAAAACAAGCGACATAGCCAAGCAGTTATTTATAAGCGAAGGTACTACACGTAATTATTTATCAGACGCTATTGCTAAGCTAAACGCCACTAACCGTATAGATGCTGCGCGTATAGCTAAACAAAAAGGATGGCTTTAAATAGTGGGTTTATAAATTATAAGCAAAGTATTACTATGTT
>NZ_PJBR01000122.1:0-12745 GCF_002863625.1 Pseudoalteromonas sp. MelDa3
TTCTGGAGAGCAAAAAAGCGCGCTTAAAGCATGCGCTCAAGCCAAACAGGTTACTTTGCTTGGACCCAATTGTTTGGGCTTGCTGATCCCTCATATTGGTTTAAATGCGAGCTTTTCACATACAGTAGCAAGCCCAGGTAAAATTGCATTTGTATCGCAATCAGCAGCAGTATGCTCAACCATTTTAGATTGGGCTAAAAACAAAGAAATTGGATTTTCATATTTTGTATCGGTAGGTGATTGCCTTGATATAAACTTTAATGAACTACTCGACTTTTTAGGTCGTGATGCTAAAACCAAAGCTATTTTACTCTACATTGACAACATTGAAGATATTCGTGGCTTTATATCAGCAGCAAGAGCTGCGGCCTTTAGTAAACCTGTAATTGCAATTAAAACAGGTAAAACAAGTGCAGGCGCACTTGCAGCCGAAATTCACACCGGCGGAAAGCAAAGCTCTGATGCTGTTTACGATGCGTTATTTCAACGAGCGGGTATGCTGCGCGTAAATGATTTACGAGAGCTATTTGCAGCGACACAAACACTCGCCATGCATCCAAAATTATTAAAAGTAGAGCAACTAACAATTTTAACTAATGGTGGCGGCCCGGGTGTTATGGCCGTTGATGAGCTAATTCAAAGCTCCGGTAAATTAGCAGAACTAAGCATTGAAACCCGAAATGCGCTAAATAAAGTAATTCCGCAATCAGAAACCACCTCAAACCCTGTGGATATTTTTGGCGACTCTGCACCTGCGCGTTATAAGCAAGCATTAGAAATTTTACTGCACGCAAAAGAAGTTAAAAACTTACTGATTATCCATACTCCCTCAGCGCTTGCGCCCAGCGAAGACTACGCCAACATTATTGTAGAAACCTTACAAACATTACCCAAAATGGCACGCCCTTACGTTATAACTAATTTTATGGGTGAAGACGCATCTTACGCCGCCAGAAAAGTGTGCTCAAACAACGCAATACCAACTTATAGAACACCAGAGGGTGCTGTTGGCGCGTTTATGCACTTGGTAACGTATCGCCGTAACCAAAAGCATTTAACGCAAACACCTGAGTCGAATACAGATGACGCAAAAATAAATAAAGTAGCAGCTAAAGCGCTTATTAATGAGTTTTTAGATGACGGACAAAGCTACTTACCTACCCATCAGGCAAGCCAAGTATTAAATCACTATGGTATTACATGCATTCAAACTGAGGTGGCTTACACCCCAACAGAAGCCAGAGAGCAAGCCATAGAACTTGGTTTTCCGGTCGCGTTAAAACTTATTAGCCCAAGTATTGCTTCAAAGTCTGAAGTAGGTGGTGTGGTGCTTAACTTAAACGACGCGAACGAGGTTGAACAAACTGCTTTTGCAATGCTTATCCGTATTAAAAACACTTATCCGGATGCTGTTATTGAAGGATTTTCATTGCAAAAAATGGCGCCGCGAGCAGGCGCAAATGAGCTGCGAATTGCGATTAAAACTGAGCCTAATTTTGGTCCTGTTATATTATTAGGTGAAGCAGGAACCGGCCTTGAATATGCGCAAGCCGCTGTTGCTCTGCCTCCACTAAATATGAACTTAGCAAAGTATTTAATTGCCGCAGCGCACGATAAAGGCGTACTAAAGGAGCGCATATTACCCGAAAAAGTTGATAAGTATCGTTTGTGTGCACTGCTAACGCGTATTTCTCAGTTAGTTATTGATCAACCTGACATAAGCTCAATGGAACTTAATCCTATACTTGCCAGTAATGGACAGTTTTTAGTGCTCGATGCCACCATGACACTTAGCCGTTATCAAACTCAGAGCAATCGTAAGCGCTTATCTATTCGTCCCTACCCTATTGAACTTGTTGAAGTGGTAACACTTAAAAACAACACCCAAGCTACGCTCAGACCAATAAAGCCAGAAGATGAACAAGCTCATAAAGTATTTGACGAGTCACTTAATAAAGAAGACAGATATAAACGCTTTTTTGGCGAACTACCACAATTTAACCACGATCAACTCGCTAAAATGACGCAAATTGATTACGACCGTGAAATGGCGTTTATTGTGTGCCAACGCTTTGAAGGTAAAACTCGCACATTAGGTGTGTCTCGCGTCATTATGGACCCCGATAACCTGCATGCTGAGTTTGCCATTGTAGTACGCTCAGATTGCCAAGGTTTAGGGCTTGGTCGCATACTAATGAGTGCAGCAATTAACCACTGTAAACGTCAAGGTGTGGAATCGATTGAAGGCATAACCTTACCAGAGAATACAGGGATGATTGAGCTTGCCCGTAAGTTAGGTTTTAAAATTAGTCGCGACTTTGAAGAAGGCAGTATTAATATGGTACTTAAACTTAAATAATGAATGAACCACACACTTTAAGACAAAAAATGGCTTGCCTGTTTGAAGGCACAGGCCAGTACCATCGAGCAGGACATATTCTTGATATTGCACTCATTAGCTTAATAATGATTAACGTTGTAGCCATTGTTATTGAATCAATCCCAAGTGTGGCAGAGCAGTATTACAACGAATTCTTAGTTTTAGAAATTGTCTCGGTCGCTATTTTTGCTATTGAGTACTTAGCCAGACTTTGGGCTTGCGTAGATAAAACACAATATGCAGCAATGGAAGGGTCTCATACCAAACGTCGGCTTAGCTATTTTTTCTCCCCTTTGGCAATTGTTGATTTAATTGCGATTTTACCAAGCTTAATGATGTTTTTATTTCCTCTCGATTTACGTTTTTTACGCGTGCTCCGACTATTAAGGGTATTTAAACTCACTCGCTACTCACGCGCCATGCAGCTACTTTTAAAAGCCTTTAACGATGAAGGTAGTTCATTAATGGCTGCTTTTTTTATTATGGCCGTCGTGCTTATTTTAGCTTCATGCGGAATTTACTTAATTGAGCACGACATACAACCCGATAAATTTGGCTCGATTCCCGCAGCTATGTGGTGGGCAATGGCAACATTAACAACCGTTGGTTATGGCGATGTAGTACCTATAACACCATTGGGTAAGTTTTTCGGCGGGGTTATTACACTACTGAGCATGGGAATGGTTGCGATACCTACCGGTTTACTGGCGTCTAGTTTTTCAGAACAAATACGTAAACGCCGTCAATTTTTTGAAGATGCCGTACATGAACAAATTCAAGATGGCACTCTTAATGATACTCAACAAGAACACCTAGAAGAACTACGCTATAAATTAGGCTTGAGTAAACTAGAAGCTAATAAGGCCATTAAAACGCAGTTGAATGAGCATAATAGCCATTTGTTTTGCAGGCACTGCGGTAAAAGGCCTTAAATAAGTACTGCTATTATTAATTAAATATATCACTCCAATTGCGATTAATAAGCGGGAGTACTTCGGTATTAGGTACCGGTTTACTAAATAAGTACCCTTGAAAATGCATGCATCCTCGCGCCTTTAAAAAGGCGAGTTGGTGCGAGCTTTCTACGCCTTCAGCTACACATTCTTTACCTAAACTATCTGCAAGCGCGAGTATTGATTGAATAATAGCTTCATCGTCAGAATCTATGCCTATGTCTTGTACAAAGCTTCGATCTATTTTTAATACATCAATAGGAAAACGCTTTAAATAAGTAAGCGATGCGTAACCTGTACCAAAATCATCCATGTACAATCTACAACCCAACTTTTTAAGTTGTTCCATGCTGTGTAGCGCTTCTTTTGAATCACGCATTAATATTGATTCGGTTATTTCAAAAACAATTGCCTCAGACGACACTCCTGAATTACTTAACGCTTTTTTAATTTCAGGAACAAGGTCTTTAAACTCAAAATCAAGAGCCGATAAATTAATAGATAAATACAGGCTAGGTGAGGCTTTTCGCCACTCTTTTAGCTCTAATAAAGCGCGCGCAAAAGTCTGCAGCATAATTTTTGTAATTAGGCCTATACCTTCTGCTGCCACCGAAAACTCTTGAGTTTGCACAAGCTTATTTTCAGGCCAACGCAGCAGTACTTCAAAGCCTTCTGTTTTTTGACTTTCAGCGTTAATGATAGGCTGGTAGTAATTACAAAATTCTTCTTCTTGATACGCTTTAGTTAGCTGAGACTCAAGATGCAACGCTCTTTGAACATGCTGATTCATCTCTTGCTTATAAAACTGATAACGCCCCTCTAAAGAGTCTTTTGCATGATATAACGCTATGCTCGCAGCTTTTAAAAGCGCAGAGCCTTGCTGTGCATCATCTGGTGATATAGACACACCAATACTTAAATTAACGTTTACAACTTGGCCATTAATCGTAATATTTTGATTCACACAATCCATCAACTTAGTGCATATAATGAGTACTTGTTCGATTTGCTGAATATCTTCCACCAGCACTACAAATTCATCGCCACCAAATCGAGCAACACTATCAGACGGACGCAAGGAGCATTTTAAACGCTCAGCAACTTCTTTAATTAGCTCATCAGCAACTGCATGCCCCAAAGAGTCATTAAAGTATTTAAAACGCTTAATATTTATATGTAATAAAGCAACTTTACATTCGTGCAATTTTGCTTGCTCAAGGGCGTGTTCAACGCGGTCATTAAATAATGTACGATTTGGCAACCCTGTTAAGGCATCGTAGTTGGCCAATAAGTGCAGCTCATTTTCGGCTGATTTTTGTGCATTTATATCGGTTAAAATAATGACATAGCTATTAAGGCGCTGTTCGTTATCGGCCACTGCACTTATTTTCACAAGTACATGGCGTGGCTCACCACTTGCTAAAACTACACTGTCTTCACACGAAAAGTGCTCTCCAATGGATAGCTTTTGCATTATGCGTAAATAATCAAAACGATTGCTGCGCGATATACCTAAATTTAATGCTCGACTAGATAACGACTCAGCGGAGAAGTTAAAGGCGGTTTGCAGTGATTTATTAGAAGCCCGAATATTTAAATTTTTATCGAGGATAAACACCCAATCACGTGTTTGCTCAAATGCTGCCGTAAATAGTAAAGCGTGTTCTTCAAACACCATCTCACGGGTCATATTTGTGTAGGTACCCGCTACTTTTTGTGGCGTTTTATCATCCCACTCAACTACTTTTCCAAAATCCTTATACCAGCGCCAATAGCCTTTTGCATGGCGCAGGCGGTAGGTGCAATTAAAGTAACCTTTATCGGTAGATAAAAACTCAAGCCACTCTAAGCGAAATAGCTGTTTGTCTTGCGGATGAATTTTAGATAAATATTCGTCAAGGCTCACGGTTTCATTTTCGTAGCCTAACTCACTCGCTAAGCGAGGTTGGTAAATACTTGGATTGCTTGATTCCCAATCCCAAACACCCGATTCGCTGCCTTCAAGCGCTAGTTTTAAACGCGCTTCGCTTTCTTTACTTTCTTTATTTGCTGCCAATAAAATACGCTGAATTTTATTACGGCGCATAACCCACATAGCAACAAAGCCAATAAACAGCATGCCGTAAAGCACCATAAAATAAGGTGCACGCCAAAGCGGATACTTTACTTTTATTTTTAAAATAGCAGGCGAGGTATATTCGCCAGTCAGGGGGTCTTTAGCCCAAACTTTTAATTGATAATTACCTGGATTCAATTTTGGAAACAATACACGGTTGTTATTTCGGGTATAACTTTTTTGTCCGTTATCGAGTTGATACTCATAAATGATGCGTTCTTGATTACTAAATGCCATGGCCGAAAATGCAACTTCAAGCCCTATATCATCATGGTTTAACACAACCTCGTTGAGCGGTTGTTTTAAATCAAGCGATAAATCTCGTGACATTAAATCAACTCGCGTAATATTTACGTGATCAATAAGCGACTGATAGTTTTGGTTTTCCATTGGATGAAAATAAGTAAAACCTTTTAAGCTACCATACGCAATATGGCCATCTTTGAGCTGTGCCATGGCGTTGCTATTAAACTCAGCAGAGAGTAGCCCTTCTGATGTAGAAAATTGCTGAAAATGAAGTGTTTCTGGGTTTAATCGCCAAATGCCTTTATGGCTACTCATCCAGATCATGCCATCATCATCTAGCACCATATCGTATAGCAGAGTGCCTAATTTATTCCTCTCTAAATCGATTGTATGGACTAATTGATAAGTAGATGCGTCAAGGCCTATTAAGCCGAAATTAGAAAGTGATATCCACAATATATTGTTGTTATCAATTAAGTAAGAAAGCACACTAATGGCTACGTTTTCATGCTGTTTTGGCACTTTATAAATCATTTTAAGTGCTAAATCACTTGGGTTTACTTGGTATAAAATACCGGCATTAAAAAATAATGGTGAATCTGGTTTATTGCTCAGCGCAGGTAAAAAACCATGGGCTAAAAAGGGTTCAAATTGATCAAACTGGCCACCCAAACGCGTTATTACTTGAGAATCTATATTGTATATAAATACCCCATGATCTGAGTGCACAAAGTATAGATCGCCATTTGGCATTAATGTAACGCCATGTACCCTACCGGTAATTAACTCCTGATTAGCAGGGTTATGTACTTTAGGTTCGCTAACTTGATGCGTTACAGGGTCAAAAATAAACAAACCACGATTTGTATAAAGCCATAAATTATTTTTATAAGGCGTTATTTCATATACGGTAAACTCAGTGGTGAGTAAGTCGACTTTGTAATCTTTTAAATAAGCTTTACCAATATTTGTTTTTAAATCAACCTCGGTAATACCGTTATGCGTTGCAAGCCAAAGCTTGTCTTTATATTCGGTAATCCCCCAGATAGAGTGATGCGATAAACCATCCCCCCCGAGCAAAGTGCCATCGACATTATTAAAATGATAGCTGTCATGAGATAAATAAAACGCACCATCAGTCTTAGTCGCAACCCATGTACCACCCGATTTATCTTTAGCCATATCAATAATACTGGTATCGGCAAGTGTGTACTTACTTTGGGCTATTCGAGTATTTTTAATCATCTCCCCGGTGTTTAAATCAAATTTAAACAAGCCTTTATCGGTAGCTAAATCTATTTTTCCGTGTTCGTTTACTATGCTCCAAACATTTAGGTCACTTAGTAATACCTTACTTTCAAAAGGTAAATCGGGGCGTTCAAACATTTTTGATAAGTTACTAATATCAACTTCGTATAAACCTTGGACCGCCCCTACTAACAACTGTTTATTTTCACCTAATGCGAACGACTTAACATTATTTTGGTAAATATGCTCAGCTTCACCTTTTAAGTGCTGTAGGGGTCTAACTTGCTCTGTTGCAATATCAAATACGTATGCGCCATGGCTTGTACCTATAAATATATAACCATTGTAGGCAAAGAGCTTTCTCACAAGGGTGTTTTTATATTTAGCCGGAAGCTCAAAAATAGTTGTGATTTTTCCGGTTGCTATATCAAGCTTTGCAAAGTCGCGGCCTCGGCCAATCCAAAGTGTTTTTTTATCAACGGCCACCATACTAAAAACAGACTGATTGATAATTTCTTCTTCACTGGTAGGTTTTTCTAGAAATTGCTGATATGAATCTGTTACGGGGTCGTATCTAAATAGGCCTGCAAGTAAAGAGGCTATCCAAATGTGCCCTTGAGGGTCTTGGTAAATACGATCAATGATCGCTTCTTCTAATTCACCATTAGGGCCGTTTATTGGAATAACTTGATAGCCATCATAACGATTAAGCCCAGCCTCAGTAGAAAGCCAAAGGTAACCATTAGTGTCGATAAGCATTGTATTAACGTAGCTTTGCGATAAGCCTTCGCTTGGAGATAAACGTTTTACTTGTGCGCCTACTTGGCAACTTAGGATAGTTATTAAAACTACAAAGCAACTAATGATCCCATTAACGCATTTACTCATGCTTATTCCATATTATTATTTATTATTATGGGTACTCTAGAGCGACTATATTTCGATGTTTGTAAGTATCAAAAAGTACTTGTAAAGCAAGAGTATATGTTAACACCTGGTTAAAACCAATAGCACAATATAAATCAACTACGTTTTTATATGCGAAGGTATTAATCATCTTATCTTGCGACTTTAAGAGTGTTGATAATAGCTGTTTAGCAACACCTTTACCGCGATGTTCCAGCGCAACAAACACGGTAGATAAAAATAAGAACTCTGTTTTATCTTGCAACCTACATGCTGCAACTATTTCATTATTATAGTAAGTAACCCATACCTTATCTTGTTTATTAGCCCGCCCTCTTACATTATGTTTTTTATAAAATTTATTAACGAGTGGAACTTTTAGCCCATCCAGCAACTCAACTATATACATTTTTATATCAACACTTAGCTAAGCATTAGCGCTAAATACTGCTCAAATTTTTGCTTCAAAACCATTTGTTCAGCCATTGGACGGCTATGGATTGTATTATAAACTTGCTCTCTCGTTTTTTTATTTCGCTTAATTTGATACGCCCAAAAAGACGCTTCATAATCTAACTGAATTTGGTATTTTTCTTCACGTGGCAATAAGCATAAATTAAAACTCACAATACTTCCTCATTCGCTTTTAAAATTATTTGATTAACCCCGAAACTGGGCAAGAGGTAATCTCCTTGTTATTATACGCGTCTTATTTTATTTATTTCTGTAGTAATTGGAACTGATAATGAATAGACATTTTAGTATCTTGTTATTATTGGTAAATTTATTTTTTAGTGCCTCTTGTTTTAGTCATCAATACAACCTCACTTTTAATCGTCCGCAAAGTACACCACAAGCTGATTATGCCTTAGAGTTATTAAAGTTAGCATACGCAGATATCGGTTTTAAAATACATATAATCGATTTTAGCCACCAAAATGCTTTGCTAGCTGCAAATAATGGCGTACTTGATGGGCAGTTAGGAAGAGATGCAAGCGTTGAAGAAAATTACGAAAACTTAATTAGGGTCGATTATGAGCTCTTTAAGTTTGACTTAGTATTGTATAAAAACTGTTTACCTAGCAGTTTAGAACAGCTCGATAGCGTCGCAATTGTTGATGGCTACCCTGTCCAAGAACATTATTTAGCAAGCACACAGTTTGCAGGGAATATTATTAAAGTTAAAAGCATGAATACCCAACTTAATTTGCTTGCTCAGAAAAAAGTACAGGGAGCTTTAATGATTAACTTTATAATGCAAAACAATGAGCTACCTTCACCTCAAGGTTGCTTTGAAAAAGAAGTGTTGAATACTTATCCGCTTTATCATTATTTAAATAAGCGTAATGAAAACTTGGTAGAAAAGCTTAAAATGTCATTAATTAACTTAACTAACAATGGCACTGTATACGCACTAAGAGCCAAGTATGGATTAAGCTTTTAAAAGTCGAACCCTTGCTGCTGCGCCTGTGTGCTTGGCACTGCATTTTGCTGCTTTTTTTGAAGATAACGTTTGTAGCGCTGCTGGCACAAACTAAGCACCTTCTTTTTTTGGTCGTTAGTTAAGGTATTCCACGAAAAGCGTTCATCCCGACTACGATAACACCCTTTGCAATACCCTCTGTTATTAACTAAGCAAATACTCTTGCAAGGACTTGGAATATCAAATATTTCAATTTGTTGCATGCATAAGTACCGCCCAGTTGAAGAGGAGGTATTAGTATAGCGTTATTTTTGAGCAAAAAAAAAGCAGCAATTTAATTGCTGCTTAGTTTCATTGAGCTGTGAGTATTAATGTTCACAGCTATTAGTATTTATCTCTGTTTTACGGTGAAATGGCTTAGCGTACATAGCTAGCACTAATGGTTTTAACTCTTCAGGTACACAGGCTAAACGTTGTTCAAATGTCGCTGTATCAGGAGAGTCTATTACCGCATCTTTACAACCACCAGCGATGTAATTGCCTGGGTGTAAATAAAACGAATCAACAATTTGCCTATCAATTGTTTTAGCAAGCTCTTCAGCACTATCACATTTAGATTCAATTGGTTGCCCAAATGCTAAATGCACGTGCCCTTTAGCAGTACTAAAGCCTTCAACAATGCTCGCAATATCTTCACCAGCCGATTTAACGTACTCACCATGATGTTGCTTGTGGTAAAGCTCTTTGGCTTTGGCAATTGCACACGGCTCATATTGATAAGAAATAGAAACAGGCACTATTTTTAACTCTTTAATATAATCGCCAAACTCTTTCTTTTGTTTACGCCCATTTAATTGCAGCATTTTTAAAAGCGCAGGATCAGTTTGATCAAAACCGTCTTTTGCACGCCCTTCTTTTTGCGCAATCCAAATAGAATTTCCACCGACCACAGAATCATAAATGTATGACGATAATTGGGTCAGTGCTTTTAACATCTCTTTTGGTGCTTTAGCAGAGCGCTTAACTATAAAGCTTTTATTTAGACGCATAAGCTCAGTAATGTAAGGTATTTGCAATAAATTATCGCCAATAGCAATACGCACTGTTTTCATTTTATGTTGGTATAAACCCCAGTTAACTAATGCAGGATCAAGCACTATGTCTCTGTGGTTTGAAATAAATAAATAGGCCTGGTTAGCATCTAACTGTTCTAACCCAGAAAAGGTAACTTTTGATGTGGTGCGTTTCACTAGTTTATCTAAGTATTGTGCCACTTCATTTTGCACATCTTCAACGGTGCTTACTTTGCCCCATTTTTTGCGTAACTGACTTCTTACCATTGGACGCGCAATAAAAGGCACTGCCGATAAAAAGCGCGGTAAATTATACTTTGCTATTACATCAATAAACGCATCATCGTTAATTAAACGTGTAAGCGACGCCGCAACTTCGTCGTCGTTGTATGGGCGTATATCTGCGTATTTATCTTCTAATTCACTCATTACTACATCTACAATGTTAAAAAACGGTACGCCAAAGCGCACCGTTTATGTCTATATCCGATTATAACTCAGCCAATCTAAAATGCGAAATAACCAAAAAAACGATTTTTATTTTTAGCAACTTGCTTTAAAGCCGAGTTTAATTACCTTCTATGACCATGAGCTTGCTTAAAAGTGCAAAAATCTGATCAGTCTAGCAAAATACCATGTTCTCAATCTGCTAGTGGGCAGACCACTAATACAAAGCCCTCTAATCATTTGGTAGTAATACCATTAACAAAGCCTTTCTTTCGTAGTACCTTAAGCTCGTATTTTAGATTTTTGATGGATCGTAGGCATCTTTTTACGATTTTAACTCTTTCAGATCCACTTATTTTAGGGCTCATAATGAACATTACTATTCTTGATAACGCAACGTTAGCTAAAACGTCTCTTACTGGTATTGAACAACTTGGTAAATTAACGACTTATGAACTTACTAGCCCAGAGCAAGTTATTGAACATTGCCAAGGTGCTGATGTATTAATCACTAATAAAGCCGTTTTAAATCGCGACACTATTAGCAAACTTACACAGCTTAAATTAATTTGTGTAAGTGCAACTGGTACTAATAATGTTGATCTAGAAGCCGCTAAAGAATTTGGTATTGCCGTAACTAATGTAGCTGGCTATTCAACACCTTCTGTTGTTCAACATACGTTTTCTTTAATTACTAACTTACTGGGTAACACACACCGCTATCAGGCGGATTGCCAGCAAGGCGCGTGGCAAAAAAGTGAAATGTTTTGCATACTCGATTACAGCTTTAACGACTTACAAGGTAAAAAATTTGCCATTATAGGCGGTGGTACACTAGGTAAAGGCGTTGCTAAAGTGGCTGAGGCATTTGGCGCAAATGTTATTGTTGCAGAGCGCAAAGGTGTTAAATGTCGCGATGGTCGTACGCCTTTTGAAGACGTCATTAAAACAGCCGATATAATCAGCGTACACTGCCCTCTAACAGATGAAACACGTGATTTAATTGCACTTAATGAGCTTAAAATGATGAAGCCAAGCGCTATAATTATTAATACAGCACGTGGTGGAATTATTAACGAATCCGACTTAGCTACAGCGCTTGAGCAAAACCTAATTGCTGGAGCCGGTGTTGATGTACTAACTAAAGAACCTGCTGAGCTTTCAAACCCACTTGCTAATTACAAAGGTAATAACCTTTTACTTACTCCACATATAGCATGGGCAAGTACTGAATCTATTGTGCGTTTAATTAATGAAGTAAGTTTAAATATTGCTGCATTTAATAAAGGCGAATCACGTAACCGCTTGGTGTAGTGATTTTATTGTAGTAATCAAATAAGCTAAAAAATGGCTGTTTTTACTAATACATTTAATATTTTATTAGATAAAAACAGCTTAACCCACTTAACAAACTGATTAATAACAGCTTATAAATATGGTCTACTCTTTGCTTTAATACAGCTAATAACCAATTAAAAATCTTATTAAGGTAAATAAAAATGAAAAAATTACTTTTAGCAGCCGCTTTAATCGCTCCATTTTTAACAGGCTGTGTTATTGCCGTATCAGATGGTGAAGCTGAGACTCATTGGGCTGGTAAGAATTCATCTAGCTGGCAAGCACAACATAAAAATAATCGTGAAGCTATATCAGAGCTAAAAATGGATAGCAGTTATCAATCTGTTTTAACGCAATTAAAAACGCCTAATTTCACAGAGCTATTAAAAAAAGATGACGATGTATACCAAGTACTTTTTTATGTAACTCATAGTAAGCATTCAGATTCTAAAACAACGAAAGATGAATGTACGCCACTTGTATTTAAAAATGATAAGTTAGTGGGCATTGGTGAAACCGCTTTAGGTATGATCACGCAGTAACCTATAATACCAATCCGCAATAATACTTAATCATTTTGCGGGGCTAAACGTGTCGCTACCTGTGTTAAAAAAC
>NZ_PJBR01000123.1:0-12575 GCF_002863625.1 Pseudoalteromonas sp. MelDa3
CTGCGTTACTCTAATGGCTTACATTTTTGTAAGAATAAGTAAAAATCGAGTTACAAAGAGTCAATAACCGCACTGTATAGGCGATGTTTTGATTAAAAAAACACATAGAGCTTCAAATTCAACCTCTAAGATCAACAGCCCCTAGTCTATTTTATTTAGTAATTCATAACCTGCAAGTACATCACTCAACTCCTCGTCAATGGTACTTTGACGCAGAGTATTAAACTCACTCGAAAGCTTATCAAGTAGCTCTTCAATATTTTTTTCAGCGCGTTGCATTGCGCCAAGACGGCTGCTATTTTCGCTGACCAACGACTCGGCACATGCACGATAGAGAGAAATAAAAATATACTCGCGGATCAATGCTCTTATTGTTGTAGAGTGCTTGCAGAGTACTTCTGGCAAAGCTTTAGTTGGCCATAAAATATTTTTAAAATTATCTCGCCATTGCTCGTCAAGTGGGAGTAATCGCTGAGACACACATTCATAAAGCGCGCCTTGTTTAGGTTGATTATAAAACACCAATACACGGCAACCAGGATTAAGAACTAAGCTTGATTCACTGTCTATTTGAATTTGCCTAACTAAGGTATCTATATCGTGAACACTCACTGGCACTGTGTATACTTTTACTAAATTAAAGCCGGCATCGGTAAGTCGAGATGCAGCACGTGCGCCTACCACCCAAATTAGAGGTGGCTGGGTCTCGTTACTTAGCGCTTTAATTGTAAAGTCGGTAATACTTTCATTAAATTGCCCTACCAACCCTTGATCTGAGCCGAATATGATCACACCCGCTCTGCTTTCATTTAAATTTTTGGGTTGTGGTGAAAATTGAAATGACATGTCATCACGCAAACTCGCACTTAATCCTAACTCAACTGCCCGGTAGTAATCGGTCAATGAGCTAATCGATTTTTCATATTGCCCAATACTCGAGGCAGCAAGTGCCTTCATCGTTTTTACCACGCCTTGTAAATCACTTGCACTGGCTATTTTATGGCGTAAATTAGCGGCACTATTGCTCATGTTGTTATTGCCTTCTTTTCAGGCTCAAAATCAACAAGTACGCGCTTAGCCAACTCAACAATTGTTTGTCGATCGTCATCACTTAAGCTTTTAGCGGTATCAAATCTATCACATAAAGTATCGTCTAACTGCGCAACTGCTTTTTTAAGAATATTTTTTGCGTCGTTTATTTTTAGCAGTTCAATCGAATCTAAAAAGCCATTACTGAGTGCGAGTAATAGCATAATTTGCTCAGGCACTGGCATAGGTGATGATTCAGATTGATGTAAGCTCGCTCGAATACGCCGTCCATGTTCAATTATACGCCGTGTATCATCATCAAGTCGGGCACCAAAACGAGCAAAGGTTTCTAGCTCTTCAAATTGAGCATATGCAAGCTTTAAATCGCCAGCAACTGCACGAAACGCAGCACGCTGTGCTTTACCGCCCACACGAGAAACCGACTTACCAACGTCAACGGCTGGTAATACACCTAGAGCAAATAATGAGGGTGATAAATAAATTTGTCCGTCGGTAATCGAAATTAAATTAGTTGGAATATAGGCTGAAATATTTTGAGCTTCGGTCTCTATAATGGGGAGTGCGGTCAAGGAACCACCGCCACGTTCTTTATTTAAATGGGTCGCACGCTCTAGTAATCGTGAATGAATATAAAAAATATCCCCTGGAAATGCTTCTCGTCCGGGCGGTCGTCGTAACAACAAAGACAACTCGCGGTAAGCTCTTGCGTGCTTAGTTAAATCGTCATATACAATAAGTACATCACGTCCTTGCTCCATAAAATATTCTGCAATACTGGTTGCAGCGTAAGGCGCTATATACTGTAAGCCCGGTGGCTCATTACCCTCTGTTGCAACAACAACCGTATAAGCCATTGCATTTTGCGCGCGTAATATTGCTATTGATTTAGCGACCGTTGATGCCCGCTGACCAATAGCGCAATAAATACAAATTACATTTTGTTCTCGCTGATTTAAAATCGTGTCTATGGCTATAGCTGTTTTACCTGTTTGCCTGTCACCTAAAATAAGCTCTCGTTGTCCTCGCCCTATTGGGATCATCGCATCGATTACAATAAGTCCGGTTTGCAAAGGCGTAGTAACAGGAGAGCGGTCCATAATTGGTGCAGCTGGACGCTCTATAGGTAAACGCTGCTCGGTTTGTATAACGCTTCCACCGTCTAGTGCCTCGCCAAGTGGGTTTATCACTCGCCCTAATAGCGCATTGCCAACCGCTACATCCATTACACGACCACTGCGGCGCACTTCATCCCCAGCTTGTAAGTGGGCGTATTCACCTAAAAGCACAACACCGACTTCTTTTTCATCAATATTAAACGCAATTCCAAGCACATTACCGGGAAATATAATTAGTTCCTCAAAGCCAACGCCAGGTAATCCCGACACCTTCGCAATACCCGTTGATACACTGGTAATAATACCAACTTCATGTAAGTTCAATTGTGAGTTAACTATTTTTAGCCCTTGCTGAATGTGCTTAAACACATCACCAAATGCGTTTGTTAAACTGTGTATTTTTGTGTTTTTATTCTGAGTGTTTTCGCTAAGGTCACTCATCACTTATCAACAGGTTGAGAAGTTGTAGGCTGAGCTGTTTTTTGTTTTAGTAACATATCAACTTCCTGCTCGATTGATTGTAAGTAATCGTCAATACTCCACACCAGCTTTTGTCCATTGACACATAACTCAATCCCGCTAATAAGGCTCTCATCGGTGGTGAATTTAATGGTAATATCTTTTGAAAACACAGTATTAATAGCATTCTTAAGTGCTAAACGCTGAGATTCAGTTAGCTCAAACGCACTTTGAATTAAGGCAGGTACAAATTCACTATTTGTACTTAGCGCCTGCGCTAAAGTGGTTTTTTTGTCGTCATCAAGCTTATATAAGCGCGCTGTAAACACCTCACATATTTGTTGTTCTAAAGTTGTTGATGCCAGTTCAGTTAAGGTTTTGCGACTAATAGCAAATACCTCTTGCTTAACTTTTCGACTTAAAGACTCCTTTAAATTATCAGTCTCTTTTACTATATTTTGTTGATATTTAGTGCCCCAGCTTTGGACTCTTTTTTGCGCCTCTAACATAAGTGTTTGCTCTGCTTGCTTAGCACTCACGCTTACTTGTTGCATCTTTTGTGTACGTTGTTGTTCAAACTCTTCATTTTTCAGAAAAAACTTTTCACGCTCCGCCAGTGCTTCATTTTGGTTTGTTTCAGCATCGTCTAACTCAGCGGCTATACGCTCTTCTCGCTTATCAATAGCGTGCAAAATTGGTTTATATAAATAGCGTTTTAGTAACCACACCAAAATTAAAAAATTAACCACTTGGGCTGCAACTGTAAACCAATCAATTAGCATGGTTTAACTTCCTGCAGCTTGTGCGATAGCGTAGTTCCAAAACGGATTGGCAAAAATAAGAATCATCGACACGACAAAACAGTATATTGCGGTCGATTCAATCATCGCAAGCCCTACAAAGAGCGTGCGCGTAATAGTTGCTGATGCATCAGGTTGCTGTGCTAATGCACTCAATGCCGTTGCTACTGCTTTACCTTCGCCAAGCGATGGACCTAAACAACCAAAACTAATTGTAATTCCTGAAATAACGATTGATGCCATTGCGATCATTGTCATGCTATCCATGTTCTCTCCAAGTATGATGTGTAGAAATACGTGATTAATTAACTCGTTGTTTGGCTGGTTTTACTGAGCGCGTAGCCGCAGCAATATAAACGGCGGCTAAAATAGTAAAAATATAAGCCTGTACTAAGCCTGTAAGCAAACCCAGTGCCGTCATTACGATTGGGAATATAAAGGGTGTAATGGTTAACAAAATGCCAATGATCATTGCCCCGCTCATCATGTTGCCAAATAACCGCACAGCCAGAGCAAGTGTCCGTGATAATTCGCTAATAATATTAAATGGCAACATAATAAAAGTAGGAGCCATATAAGATTTTAAGTAATTGCCAAGCCCTTGTTCACTGATACCAAATAAAGGCACTGCAATAAATACGGTGAGCGCCAGTGCTGCTGTAGTCGATAACGACGCCGTGGGTGGCTCATAACCCGGAACAATGGTAAACATGCTCGCGGTTACTAAAAATAAAAACAGTGTGCCTAAAAAGCCAAGGTATTTTTTAGCGTCATTCAAGCCTACGTCTTCAATTTGTTGTGTGATCCCCGTTACTATAATTTCTAAAAAATTTTGCCAACGAGAACGCTTTAACGTGGTTGAAAGCTTACGGGTTATCAATATCGAACTAATCACCAAAACCAACATTAAAACCCAAGTGAAAACGATGGTTGCATTGAGTTTTAAAAAACCATTTTGCCAATAAATAACCGTATCAGGACTCAGGTGCATGATGTGTCACCTTTGCTAAATGAGAGGTTGATGCAGTACGGGTAACATAAGTGGTAATAAAACGGGCTATCAAAAAGCTAAATAAACACAGTGGTAATTGCAACCAAGATCTTGATAATAAGTCACTCGTCATCACACTATAAAAGCAACTTAAAGTAATTCCCATGCGTATAAATAAACTCAGCACAACCCATAGCGCTGGGTGAGTCGATACCATACTTTTTTGCACCGTCCACCACAGGCCACCAAAAAATAAGGCACCAAGCATTAGACCTACACTAACAATAATTAATACGCCGACTAGCTCATGCATCTTCGTCATCCTTTTGCTGATTATCACCGTGTTGATCTTGATGTATCGCGCTGTCTTCTTTGCTCATCCAGTGCCACGCGTTAAAGCACCCAAGTGCTAAACCCGCAACCAATAAAGCCAATGTCCATGAATGATCGCTTTCATAATGCGAATCTATATACACACCTAAACTTGCACCAAGTATGGTAGGCACTGCAACCGACCAACCAATGAGGCCCATCATTCCTAAACCAAACCATATTTTTTGATGAGAGTTAAGCCTTGCTTTTAGCTTACGCTGGGCTTTTATTTCTACTTGTTCTGCAAGTGTTGATGAACTGCTTTGTGAGTCTTTTGAACCTAGGTCGTCTTTTTTGTTTGTCATAAATAAATAGCTTTTAGTGGTTAAAGTCGAAAACGATTTAAAAAGCTACTTTCTAATTTAGCCATCACTGTTCTTACTTGTTGTGCTTGTTCATTGAGTGCCAAAAACTCTTTATCTACAGCGCTGCGAAGTGTTGCCAGATCAGTACCTAATATGGCACTTCGCACCGATACCAGCACAGTGTTTCCTGTTTTAATTAATACGCCCTCATCTACGGCTACAAATATCTCACCGTCTTTTTCGCAATTAAATGTCAAAATACCTGGGGTTAGAGGCGCAACACAGTCAAGGCGATTGGGTAAAAATCCGTACGATCCTTCGCTTGTTTCGGCAACAACATGAGTCACATCATGCCTGTCGAAAAATATCTCATACGGCAGCAATAATTTAAGGTGTATCTGAGTTTGCGTCACCGCTTGTATCCTCATTATTATTTACTGTGGATTTTATTTTGACCTCACTTATGGCACCTATCATATAAAGTGCACTCTCTGGCACGTTTTTAAATTCATCATTTAAAATGCGTTCACACCCATCTAGCGCATCATCAAGGCTAACAAGTTTGCCTTTATAACTAGTAAATTGCTCTGTTGTGAAAAATGGCTGAGTAAGAAAACGCTCTAAACGCCTTGCGCGTCCAACAATGTTGCGGTCCTCAACTGATAACTGTTCAAGCCCTAACATAGCAATAATATCTTTGAGTTCATTGTATTGCGCTAAAGTGCTACGTACCTTTTGTGCAAGTAAGTAGTGGCGCTCTCCCACAACCCCGGGGCTCGCCATTTTTGAATTAGATTGCAGGGGATCTATAGCCGGAAATAATCCTTCGCTAGCGCGTTTGCGAGAGAGCACAATAGAAGCCGATAAATGAGAAAATGTATGAACTGCGGCCGGATCGGTAAAATCATCGGCAGGTACATACACCGCTTGAATAGAAGTAATAGCACCATTTTGTGTATTGGCAATTCGCTCTTCTAAGCCGGCAAGCTCTGTGCCCATAGTAGGCTGATAACCAAGCCTTGAAGGCATTTGCCCCATTAAGCCCGATACCTCAGAGCCTGCCTGAATAAAACGAAATATATTGTCGATTAGCAACAGCACATCTCGCTGCTCATCATCACGAAAATACTCAGCCATAGTTAAAGCTGCATGCCCCACCCTAAAACGACTCCCTGGTGGCTCGTTCATTTGCCCAAAAATCATCGCCATGTTTGGCAAAACGCCCGCGTCTTTCATTTCGCGATAAAGCTCTTCGCCTTCACGGCAACGCTCACCTATGCCACAAAATAGGCTAACACCTTTGTGCTTGCCCACCATATTGTGAATCATTTCAGTCAATAACACTGTTTTGCCAACACCTGCACCGCCAAACAATCCCGCTTTGCCACCACGTTCTAACGGCACCAGCACATCAATTACTTTTATACCGGTTTCAAAAATCTCTGATTGGGTTGACCGTTCGGTTAATGGCACTGGCTTATTATGTACAGAGCGCCACTGAACATCTTTAAGCTCACCACCGCCATCAAGCGTGTTACCAAATACATCAAACATTCTCGATAAGGTTCCTTTACCAACAGGGGTAAGTAACGGTCCGCCACTGTCAACAACTTCCATGCCACGCGCAAGTCCTTGTGTAGGCGTGAGCGCAATTGCTCTTACATGATGCTCATTGCGCTGCTCTAGCACTTCAAAAATACACTGTTTATTTTCGCCAGCACTAAGCATTGAATTAATCGCAGGTAGCTTCTTGTCAAAACGCACGTCAATTACGCTGCCGCGTATAGCGGTAATTGTACCGAGATTTTCAAATTTACTAATCGTGGATTGAGCTACAAAATTCATTGATGCGCCTGCCACTGCCAATTACGAATTTCAGGGAGATCTTGCCCATGCTTATTAATATATTTTTTATGCTCAACAAGCTTTTCTTCAAGCTGTTTTTTTAGTGCGTCTCTTTTTGTACCCAAGTTTGGCAGGCGTTCCAGTGTGTCTAACACTAAATGAAAACGATCAATCTCGTTTAATACCGTCATATCAAAAGCAGTTGTAATAGTGCCTTCTTCTTTATACCCGCGAACATGAATATTATGATGATTATTACGCTTGTACGTAAGCCTATGAATAAGCGTTGGGTAGCCATGAAATGCAAAAATAACCGGCTTATTAATAGTAAACAGAGTGTCAAAATCCTCTGCGATTAACCCGTGAGGATGTTCGGTATTAGGCTGTAAACGCATCAAATCAACCACGTTAACAACCCGGATTCTAAGATTACTAAAATGCTCGAGTAAAATCATAACGGCTGCCATCGTTTCCAATGTAGGCACATCACCACAACAAGCCATCACCACATCAGGTGTTGCATCTACGCTATTACCCGCCCATTGCCAAATGCCAATCCCTGCCTCGCAATGTTTAACAGCTGCCACCATATCTAACCATTGCGGCGCAGGATGCTTGCCTGCAATAACTACATTAACGTAATGACGACTTCGCAAACAATGATCCATTACCGACAGCAAGCAGTTAGCATCAGGCGGTAAATAAACGCGCACAATTTCAGCTTTTTTATTAATAACATGATCGATAAAACCCGGATCTTGATGGGTAAAACCGTTGTGATCTTGTCGCCATACATGCGATGCCAGTAAATAATTAAGTGAAGCGATTTTTTTACGCCATGGTAAACCTGCCGCCACTTTTAACCATTTAGCATGTTGATTAAACATCGAGTCAATAATATGAATAAACGCTTCATAACTATTAAACAAACCATGGCGGCCGGTTAATAAATATCCTTCAAGCCAACCTTCGCATTGATGTTCACTCAGCATTTCCATTACTCTGCCACTAGGCGAAAGCTGCTCATCGTTGCTATGGGTTGCTGCATTCCACTGTCTATCGGTTACCTCTAACAGTGCACCTAAACCATTGGATACTGTTTCGTCAGGTCCAAATACTCTAAAATTACGTTGCTCGTCATTAAGCTCAACTATATCTCTCAAAAATGGACCTAAAACTCTGGTATCACCAATTCCGCGTATACCGGGAGAGATTACTTCGCATGCATAATCGCGAAAATCAGGCATATGTAAATCTTCTAGCAGCAACCCACCATTCGCATGAGGATTTGCTCCCATACGGCGATTCCCCGTTGGGGCCAATTCAGCAAGCTCTGGTAATAAACGCCCTTGTGAATCGAAAAGTGTTTCTGGATGATAGCTACGCAGCCAGCTTTCTAATAATTGCAAATGATCTGGATGAGCTGATGGGCTAGAAATAGGAACCTGATGCGCACGCGATGTTCCCTCTATCTGAAAACCATCTACGAGCTTTGGACCCGTCCACCCTTTAGGTGAAATGAGGATAATCATTGGCCAACGTGGACGAGTTGGATCGTTATTATCGAGAGCATCTTTTTTTATTTTTTTTATTTGATGTATTGCGACATCAAGTGCTTTAGCCATAGCCTGATGCATTAGCTCAGGCTCATGTCCTTCAACAAAAATAGGGCTCCAGCCATAACCAAACATTAATTGCTCTAATTCTTCATGGGTAATACGCGCTAAAACGGTAGGATTCGCAATTTTATACCCATTCAAATGCAATATAGGGAGAACAGCACCGTCACTGATAGGATTAAGAAACTTATTAGAATGCCATGCAGTTGCAATTGGCCCTGTTTCTGCCTCACCATCACCCACCACACAAGCAACTATTAAGTCTGGATTATCAAATACAGCTCCAAACGAATGACTCAAAGAATAGCCCAGCTCGCCACCTTCATGAATCGAGCCCGGACACTCGGGCGACACATGACTAGGAATGCCACCGGGAAACGAAAACTGTAAAAACAGTTTTTGCATACCTGCTTTATCTTGGCTTATATCAGGGTAAATTTCACTGTAGGTGCCCTCAAGATAGGTATTAGCAACCATAGCTTGCCCGCCATGCCCTGGGCCAGATACATAAATCATATTTAGATCGTGTATTTTAATAACACGATTTAAATGCGCATAAATAAAATTTTGCCCGGGTGTTGTTCCCCAGTGCCCAAGCAACATATTTTTAATATCACTTAGTATCAGTGGGCGCTCTAAAAGTGGGTTATCGCATAAATAAATTTGACCTACCGACAGGTAATTCGTGGCACGCCAATATGCGTCAATTAACTCTAATTCTTTTGATGTTAATGAAGGAAGAATCATATGCAGGGTTTCCATCTTGTCGCATCCAAAAATGCTTAAGCCATGCTCTATATAAGAGCATGGCGAGGATTAGCCAGCGCACTAACTACGCAGTGGTAGTTATGTCCTGTTTTTTTTGCTCGAATTCTTTTTTGTCAATATCGCCGCTGGCGTATCTTTCATTAAGAATATCAATTGCTGTTTTATTAGACTCTAACCCATAGCGTCTATGGGTTCGGTAGCTATAACCCCAATGGCTTAAACTCGATATGAGCAATAACCACATACCAAACCATAAAAACCAACCCCAACCTGAGTACCACTCACTCCAAAATTCATGACCCATTTTAATCTCCACTTAAAATATGGAGCGCAAAACACTTACACCCCAATTAATACAATGAGTGTAAGTGAGTGATATTATTGGTTCTGTTCGCTAGCGTACGCATTTATTATTGTTAATCATAAGCAGTTGTTTTATTGAGCATTTACTTGCTGTTTCTATTAAATTTTGTTTCTATTAAAGTTAATTTCTATTAAGCCAACCTTTACGCCAAAAAATAAATATCATTGCTGCCGTTATCAAAATAAAAACACACCACAAAACGGGATATGCCCAAGTCCAGTTTAGCTCTGGCATGTATTTAAAGTTCATTCCATAAATTCCAGCTATAAATGTTAACGGTATAAAAACAGAAGATATAATAGTAAGCACTTTCATAATTTCATTCATACGGTTTGAAATAGCTGACATGTATAGCTCACTTAAACCGCTTACCATTTCACGGTATGACTCAATAATTTCAACAATTTGAATATTATGCTCATACACATCTCTAAGGTAAGGGCGCGTAGAGTCATCTATTCTGCCTCCTTCCTCGCGATACAAATGGTCGATAACCTCTCGCATAGGCCAAACAATTCTTCTTAATAATGCCAATTCTCGTTTAATACTATGGATATGATGCAGTACGTGGGGAGTTGGATTTTCAAGTGTTGTTACTTCAAGTTCCTCAAGGATATCGCCATATTGTTCAAGTACCGGAAAACATTTATCAACCAGTTCATCAAGTAATGCATAAAGTAAATAACCAGTACCATTTTTGCGAATACGACGATTTTCTGTATGTAGACGACCGCGAACGGATTGCCACACGTCTCCTGGTTTTTCTTGAAAACTCAGTAAAACATTGTCATATAAAAGTAAGCTAACTTGCTCAATATCAAGGATTGTATTATTGGGCTCATGCGTCTCTAGCTTCAACATGCTTAATACAACAAATAAATGATCGTCAAAAAATTCGATACGAGGTCGCTGAGGTACATGTAAAATATCTTCTGCGGTGAGCGTATGAAATGCGAAATGATGTTGAAGTAAACCAACAATATAAGAGTCTGTACCACTCACGTGGATCCACCTCACTGTTGCCCACTCGGGTTGAGGAGTTTTTAAAAACTCATCAATATCACTAACCTCTTTGGCTTCTATACGGCTAGCTGAATAATCTATATAACGTATAACAGCATTGTTTGATCTTGTTGGCGCTAAAACACCAGCAACGTATTCAACTTTGGGTGACGGCCCAGAAATAGTGTTATATTTATGTTTTCTCGACTTGCGCACATTATATAGCCCCAATGCTGGAGCACCCAACTTTCTCTTTTTATTATGTATTAACATTATATGCTCGATTACTTTATTTAAAGTTAGCTGAATAAAGTGAGTATTATCAACACTTACAGCGCGAATAAAAGTCAGTCACAAAGCCACGCTACTCAAAAATAAGCATAGAGTCCGTGCGCTAACACTCAAATATAATGTCAGTTTTAAAAATACACTTCGCACGTTCTAATTATTCTTGTTATAGCGCTACCTAAAAATCAATGAAAAATAACATTGCTTGTTCGTCAGCGCACAGACCTTTGTTTTTCAAAAGCCGAAACTGGAAATATTAGTCTACTTATCGTTTGTACTTTACAGCTTATAAAAGCATGGTTTTTTATAGATAAGCATTAGGGTCTGTTGACCTTTTAAGATGGAAATTTGTTCTATCTAGAGGCTATTTAATCGCGGCGCAAGGTTTGCAACCTAGCGGGCTCGGTAAAAACCGAGCAAAGCTTCCGCATCCAGCTCACGATCTAGAATGAACCCAAAGGGCTGCGCATGTTTAACCTCAAAAGATAAACGTGCCCTAAATAAGAAGAAAGCACTTGATAAGCAAAAGCGCGTCAAAAACTGCAAAAATAATGCATTACAAATGCAAATAACCCACTAAAAAGGATCGTTATTATGTTACGTAGTATGAAAGACTTAGAAGGTTGTGCAATCGCTGCTAGTGACGGTATTGTAGGCAAAGAAAAAGATTTTTTGTTTGATGACCTAGCATGGGTGATACGTTATTTTGTTGTAGAAACAGGCACGTGGCTATCGAGTCGCAAAGTTTTAATTTCCCCTATTGCGGTGCAAAACCCAAATTGGGATGAAAAGATTTTCCCTGTTTTAATCAGTAAAGACCAAGTTAAAAATAGTCCTGGTATTGATACTAATAAACCCGTTTCACGACAACATGAAATGAACTACCTAAACTACTATGGATACCCGTATTACTGGATCGGTACTAATTTTTGGGGAAGCGGGATATACCCCTACTCCTTATATCCTGGCAATGACATTTTTGAACATAGTGTCGAAGGTGCCCGCAGCGCAAATCTAATTCATAAAAGTATAAAAAGTCAGCATGATCAAAAAGGGGATCCTAATCTTCGTAGTTGCAAAGCTATTATTGGCTATAACATACACGCTAAAGACGGAGACATTGGCCATGTATCAGGATTTTTAGTTGAAGAAAATACATGGGCGGTTCGTTACCTAATTGTTGAGACGAGCAATTGGTGGGGAGGACATCAAGCACTTATCCCGTCAGCATGGATTTACGAAGTGCAATGGCTCGACAACTCAATTTCAACTGATTTAGTTCGTAAAGCGATAAAAGATGCGCCGGTATATGAGCCAAATAAAGAGATAACTCAGGACTTTGAAGCAGCTGTTTTTCATCACTATGAACTTGCTGCATATTGGGAGAAAATTGCTAAAACAGTAAGATAAACAAAGTTAAACGGGCACAAATCCCAAAACAAGCGTGTCTTAATCTGCCTTTTATAACACTCTTACCAAGCAAATATTCAAGGACGATATTTGCTTTTATACTTAAAAATATTTCCTCCAAATGTTACTTGTAAAACTCAGGTAAAATTCAAATAAAATAAGAGCAATACACATCAGGGCATGTTTA
>NZ_PJBR01000124.1:0-12554 GCF_002863625.1 Pseudoalteromonas sp. MelDa3
GACAACTAACGTCGCATTTTTATATGCTTTTGGTACTACGATATTTTGGTATTGATAAGGTAGAGTTTGAGCAGCCAGTTTAGTTTCTAGCTGCTGCTTTTGATTTGTACTCAGTGCTTGCGTGTAAACATACACAGTGGGTTGCTGGCACGCACTTAATAAAATGACTAAGCACGCTAAAAGTATATTTTTCATCATCAACCTCAAATAGATTACACTTGTAGTCTATTTGATTTTTGATAAATAGCAAATCAGTTAGTTTGGCTATCTAACCAAGCATCAACACTTTTGCGAGTATATAAAACTTCTTTAAATAAACGATGACGTTCAAATTCAAGTTTTGTTTTTCTCGTGGCATCACCACTAACTAAACGGCTATGGGTATCATTGAATTTTGAAATTACAGAAAAACCGCGCTCATCTTGATCAGCTTGCTTTTTTACAGAATTAGCAAGGTGCTCTCTAACATCGTCAGCAGTTAACATACCTGAATTGTCTAATCCCATTAGCTCTTTTTTCATTGCTAATCTTACGCCCATTTCCTACTCCATTTAATGAAAACTATTTAATCCGCCAAAGTTTTAGCAATTAGCAGGCCATACGTAAAATTAACTGCTGCAAAGGTTACTCTTCAATTGCTTCAGTTTTTTTAAAGACAGATAAAATACATAAAAAATTTCATAGCTATTTAAGTATTACAATTAGCGAAAGTCACTTGCTTTGGTGCAAAAGTAGCTGCAAGCCTTTATACTACAGCTTGTGCGTTACCCCACCGAGAGCAAATATGAACGAAGAATACATAGAAATAGAATTAGAAGAAGAGCCAATTGAGCTTTGTAAATTATTAAAAGTACTAAACTTAGTTGAAGGTGGCGGCCAAGCTAAAAACCTAATTACCGAAGGCTATGTGGGTGTTAACCATGAAATTTGTACAATAAAGCGGAAAAAATTATACAGTGGCGATGTATTAGAATTTGATGGTGAATTTTTTAAACTTGTGCTAAGTGAAGATGCAACCCCTGCAGAAAAACCTGCGGTACAAACTCAAGCAGAGTCAAAGCAAGCTGCACCACAACCAACAAATCAGCCAGCTAAAAGTAAGCGCAAGCGAACTAAAAAACCAAAAGTAGATGATAAAACAGGTCGTCGTCCTATTTCATTTGGTTAAGCATTTAAAAGCCCTCTTTTTATATAAAAAGGTCAACTTGTATAGTTGGCCTTTTTACTCTTTAATAACCTGGTTAATAATAATAAAAACAAGGTTATAAAATGTCTGTTAAAACACCTAAAAATTGGTTTAAGCCAGTTGTATAGGCGGCACTAATATGGAACTTACTTGGCGTTATTGCATTTGCTATGCACATGATGATGACACCCGAAATGATAGGTAAACTTCCGCTAGATCAACAAGCTGCCTACTCTAACGTTCCTATTTGGTCAACCATTGCATTTGCTATAGCTGTATTTGGAAGCACTTTTGGTTGTCTGTTTTTACTTGCTAAAAACGCGCTGGCAACACCTACTTTTGCGCTATCGCTCGGCGCTATTTTAATTCAGCAATATTATAATTTTGTGGTCATAAACAGTATTGAGCTACTTGGCGCAAGTGCTGTATTTATGCCTATTTTTGTAATCATTATTGCCATTGCTTTACTTTGTTTGAGTATTAAAGGTAAGCAACAAGGTTGGTTACAATAATTAATAAGGGTCGAAATAACTTTTGACCCTACCTCTTTCAAATCATCTCTTGAAATTAAACTTTTCAGCATCATCTCTACTATATTAACTGTACAAAATTCATTCTCTAAACACGATTTTTTACACTGGTATGTACTTTGCAACTCGAACACTACAGAGGTCACTCTTCAAAATATTTTTCTAATTCATAAAGGGGCAAATAATGAATAATAGTTTCGATACCCAACATCAGCTCACAATAAATGGTGAGCAATATCATATTCATTCTCTAAAAGGACTTGGCGACAAAGCGAAACGATTGCCCTTTTCCTTAAAAGTATTACTTGAAAACCTTCTTCGTAACGAAGATGGCGCAAATATAAAAGAACAAGATATTCAAGCCCTTCTTAATTGGGATCCTCAAGCAAAACCTGCATCTGAAGTTGCCTTTACACCTGCCCGTGTAGTTATGCAAGACTTTACCGGCGTACCTGCTATTGTTGATTTAGCCGCGATGCGTGACGCAATGGAGAAGCTAGGTGGCGATCCTGCAAAAATAAACCCGTTATCACCTGCTGAACTTGTTATTGACCATTCGGTACAAGTAGATGGCTACGGAAATGATGGTGCATTTGATTTAAATGCAAAACTTGAATACGACCGAAATAAAGAACGTTACGAATTTTTACGTTGGGGACAAACCGCTTTTGATAATTTAAAAGTAGTGCCACCAGCAACCGGCATTGTTCACCAAGTAAACCTAGAATACTTAGCGCGCGTTGTTTTTAATGAAGAGCGCGACGGCAAAAAATTCGCTTACCCAGATACGCTTGTAGGGACTGACTCTCACACCACCATGATTAATGGCTTAGGTGTGCTTGGTTGGGGTGTCGGCGGCATTGAAGCCGAAGCAGCCATGCTTGGTCAGCCAATTAGCTTACTCATTCCACAAGTAGTCGGTATGAAGCTAAGCGGCCGCTTACCTGAAGGTACGACCGCAACCGATTTAGTGTTAACTGTAACCGAAATACTGCGTAACCATGGTGTAGTGGGTAAATTTGTAGAGTTTTATGGTGATGGCCTTGCCGACTTACCACTTGCCGATAGAGCAACCATAGCGAATATGGCACCAGAATACGGCGCTACGTGTGGTATTTTCCCAATTGATGATGAAACCATTAACTACCTTCGCTTAACAAACCGCGACGAAAGTCACCTAAAGGTAATTGAGGATTACGCAAAACACCAAGGTTTATGGCGTAACGATGGTGACGAAGCTAGCTATACCGATACACTCGAGCTTAAACTAGGTGATGTTGTACCAAGCCTTGCAGGCCCTAAACGACCACAGGATAGAATTTCCCTAGACAAGGCTGGTGAAGTGATTAGCCAGCATTTAAAAAACTTTCAAGATGAACGTATGGCTCGTCGTGATAATAGCGACGAAGAACAAGCTCGTATTGAAAGTGAAGGGCCAACAACAAATCCAGATGAACCAGTTAACGAAGCGCAGTTTATGGGCGCCGCTAAGGTTAAATTTAAAGGCCAAGAGTTTGAACTAAACGATGGCGCTTGTGTTATTGCCGCAATTACCAGCTGTACTAATACTTCTAACCCAAGTGTTATTTTAGCTGCTGGTTTGGTTGCCAAAAAAGCAAAACAGTTAGGCATTAATGTAAAACCTTGGGTTAAAACATCACTTGCACCAGGCTCTAAAGTAGTTACCGACTACCTAGAAAAAGCAGGCCTGATGGATGACCTAGAAAGCCTAGGCTTTAACTTAGTTGGCTACGGCTGTACTACGTGTATTGGTAACTCAGGGCCGCTTGCAACTGAAATATCAGACGCAATTCAAAAACATAAATTGGTAGTGAGCTCTATTTTATCGGGTAACCGTAACTTTGAAGGGCGTATTCACCAAGATGTTAAAATGAACTTTTTAGCGTCGCCTCCGCTTGTTGTTGCTTACGCCATTGCGGGCAGAACCGATATTGACGTATACAACGAACCCCTGGCTCAAGATGCTAACGGTAACGATATTTACCTTAAAAATATTTGGCCGAGCGTTAAAGAAGTAAGTGACCTAGTTAAAGAAACAGTAACTAAAGAAATGTTCGAAAAAAGCTACGCTAACGTTTACGAAGGCGATAGCCGTTGGCAGCAAATTAAAATACCAGATGGCAAACTTTACGATTGGGATGACGCATCTACCTACATTAAAAAAGCACCATTTTTTGATGGTATGAAAGTAGAACCACCGGGCATTCCTACTATAGAAGGTGCACGTTGTTTAGCTAAGCTTGGGGATTCAGTAACCACTGACCATATTTCTCCAGCAGGTGCTATCAAAGCAGATGCACCAGCAGGTTTATACTTGCAAGAAAATGGCGTAGATAAAGCGCAGTTTAACTCGTACGGTTCACGCCGTGGTAATCACGAAGTAATGATGCGTGGTACGTTTGCTAATGTGCGTCTTAAAAACTTACTAGCACCAGGTACTGAAGGTGGCGTAACACGTACTCAGCCTGGCGATACGCTAGAGAGTATTTATGATGCAGCAATGGAGTATCAAAAAAATAATACGCCACTCATTATTTTAGCGGGTAAGGAATACGGTACGGGTTCATCTCGTGACTGGGCTGCTAAAGGCTCACTTTTATTAGGCGTTAAAGCCGTTGTAGCACAAAGCTATGAACGTATTCATCGCTCTAACTTAATTGGTATGGGTGTATTACCTCTGCAATTTAAAGAAGGTGAAAGCTACGAGTCACATGGGTTAACAGGGCAAGAACAATTTGATATTGATGGCCTGTACGATAAAACCGATGAAGTAACCGTTATTGCTACAAATGCCGAAGGTAAAAAAGTAACCTTGAGTGCTGATGTACGTATTGATACCCCTAAAGAGTGGGATTACTACAAACACGGCGGTATTTTACAATATGTACTGCGTAATATGCTCGACTAACAAAGACAGTAGTTAATACATTTAAAAACCCAGTTTAGTAATAAGCTGGGCTTTTTTATGTGTGCTGTTTGTTGTCTTAAATCAATGCTAAGCATTTAAAGCGTGCCTACACTATAGCGACTATTAGTGGGGTAACTATGTCGCAAACGATGATAATTAGGCTGCTTAAAACATCAATAGTGCTTGGGTTGTGCCTTATTGTGACTGGCCACACTTTAATTGTGTCGAGTTACTTCACTGTTAATCATGGTATTAAAGGAATAATTATAGCCGCGGCATGCATTGCTGTAGGTGTACTGCTGTCGCTTCCCACTAAAATATATTTAACCGTATTATTGATGGAAGCCGAAAAACGTTATTTAAAAAACCATAAAAGCACTCACTCTAAATAATTAGAGTGCACTTAAATTATTAATTTCTTTATTACGTTTTTCTAGTTTGTCTTTTACATTTTCGGCATCATTAAATAGCTTTTTAACAGAGTCTGGGTTCAAAATACTGATCCCCTCTGGTGCAGCCGACATTGTATTTGTACTTGGAGAGGTATTTAAAATAGATGTGTCTTCTGCTGCAATAACAGTAATATCTTTAGGATCGAGTTTTACTTCAATACTTTTTGCATGCGGGTTAGGTGTATCAGAAAAGTGCCATTGGCCTGTTTCGTCTTGCCACTTAAAAATTTTGCTGCTTGAGGTAGTACTTTCAGGCATTGGTTCATCAGAAATACTGCTCGCAATTTTATCGCCAGCTTGCTTAACGCCCTGCACTGCTTGGTCCAAAGTATTGCTAGATAGCGCAACCATTTTTTCTTTAATTTGCTGAGATTCACTGCTAATTGATGATGCAGAAAGCCATGTTTGACCATCGGGCTTTTTTAAATAAAACAAAGAGATAACTGCAATAGCCATGATTGATATAGCTAAGTAGGTAAAGTATTTCATAGCGTTCCTGCTTTAATTAATCCTTTATTGCCTTGAGTCTAATAAAAAATACTTAATTAGGCAATTTTTTGTACCCTAATAAAAGAAAATAAAAACGCAGCCGAAGCTGCGTTTTTATTTGCAATTTAACTACACCGTAGTCGCGTTAAATACCGTCACCATCCATGTGTAGTCCGCATTCTCGGTTTAAACCAAAAAAGCGAGTTTCTTCCTCTGTCATTCCTGGTTCTAACTTACGTGTTGTATGTACGTCTCCCATAGACACATAACCTTGCTCCCATAATGGGTGGTAAGGTAAATCGTGCTTAGTAAGATACTGATACACGTCGCGGTTAGACCATTCAATAATCGGGTACACTTTAACGGTACCACGGCTAATTTCTACAAACTGTTTATCAGCACGTGTAGATGATTGATCGCGGCGCAAACCACTAAACCACGTGCCCGCTTCTATTTCTTTTAACGCACGGGTCATCGGCTCTACTTTATTAAGCTGATTATATTGCTTAATGCCGTCTTCGCCTTTCTCCCATAGTTTACCAAATTTAGCCTCTTGCCATGCTGGGCTAAGCGGCGCTCTATACACCTTTAAGTTAAGTGATAAACGCTCACTCATTTGCTCAATAAACTGATACGTTTCAGGAAATAAATAGCCTGTATCGGTTAATACAACGGGAATATCTGGACGTTGTGAGGTCATTAAATGCAGCATTACTGCCGCTTGAATACCAAAGCTAGATGATAAAAAAGCCGTATTAGGCAAGTTATCAAGCGCCCATGCAACACGCTGTTCTGCGCTCATATTCGCTAGTAAACCATTAGCATCAGCTAACATAGCCGTTTGGCTTTGTTTATCTAGCTGTAAAATGTTTTTAAATTCACTCATGGTAAATTCCAAACCTCACCAGCGCCAAAGCGCTGGTATTTAATTAAGCGTGAAAATCGGTTACTGATACTTTTACTTCAGCAACAATGCCTTTGCGTATAACAAAGTCACCAAAACACTCACCGTCATTGCGCTCGCTTGCCCATTGGCCAATGAGCTTATCGAATGCTTCTAGGTAAACGTCTTCGCCTACGTTCTCAAGGTACAATTTAGGAATACGTGTGCCTTCTAAATTACCACCTAAGTAAACGTTGTACTTACCTGGGCCTTTACCTACTAAACCTGCTTCTGCAAGCATTGCGCGGCCACAACCGTTAGGGCAACCTACAACGCGCATAATAATGCTGTCATCGGGTATACCGTGCTTAGCAAGTAATGCTTCAGTTTTTTCTACTAGGCTTGGTAAGTAACGCTCTGCTTCGGCCATTGCAAGTGGGCACGTTGGCAGTGAAACACACGCCATAGAATTTTTACGCTGCTGCGAATCTGTGTCGTCAATCAGGCCATGGCTACGTGCAATCTCTTCAATCACGGCTTTTTGATCTGCAGGTACGCCAGCAATAATTAAGTTTTGGTTTGCCGTCATACGCATGTCACCTTGGTGAACTTCTGCAATTTTACGACAACCTGTTTTAAGCGGCTTGCCTGGATAGTCTAAAATACGACCACTTTGAATAAATAGCGTTAAGTGGTGCTTACCATCAATGCCTTCAACCCAACCAATACGATCGCCACGGTGAGTAAACTCAAACGGACGGCTTGGTGCAAACGTAACGCCTGAGCGCTTTTCAACTTCTGCTTTAAATACATCAACACCTACACGGTCTAATGTGTATTTAGTTTTTGCATTTTTACGGTTTGAACGATTACCCCAATCGCGCTGCACAGATACAACATGCTCTGCAATTTTTAAGGTATCTTCTAGCGTAATAAAGCCAAAGTCATCAGCCTTACGCGGATAAGTTGCTGTATCGCCGTGCGTCATCGCAAGGCCACCGCCCACTAATACGTTAAAACCAACAAGTTTGCCGTTATCAGCAATTGCCACAAAGTTTAAATCGTTAGCGTGTACATCAACTTCGTTGTTAGGTGGAATAGTCACCGTGGTTTTAAACTTACGCGGTAAGTAATTAGATCCTAAAATTGGCTCTTCTGTGGTTTCTGCTTTTTCGCCATTTAACCAAATTTCGGCATACGCTTTCGTTTTTGGTAATAAATGTTCAGAAATTTTTGCAGCCCAGTCGTAAGCTTCTTGATGTAGCTCAGACTCAACGGGATTAGTAGTACAAAGCACATTACGGTTAACGTCACCCGCTGTAGCAATAGAGTCTATACCTACGCTATCAAGCATTTGGTGCATGCCTTTAATATTAGGCTTTAACACTCCATGAAACTGAAACGTTTGACGCGTTGTTAAACGAATGCTGCCGTAGCTTGTTTTGTCATCTGCAAACTTGTCGATTGCTAACCACTGCTCTGGCTTAATAATACCGCCAGGCATACGTGCACGTAACATTACATTATGTAGCGGCTCTAGCTTTTGCTTAGCGCGCTCACCACGTATATCGCGGTCATCTTGTTGGTACATACCGTGAAAACGTATTAACTGAAAGTTATCGGCTGTAAAGCCACCAGTAATTTCGTCTGTTAAATCTTTTTCTATGGTGCCACGTAAAAAGTTACTTTCTCTTTTCAAACGTTCGTTATCAGAAAGTTTTACGTTTTTATCTTGTTCGCTCATTTTAAATCCTAAATTTGTTACAGTGACGGCTGCTAGCTGTTAAATAAAATAAGAAACGTGATTAATACACGTCTTTCTGATAGCGGTTTGCGCTACGCAAATCTTTTAAATATTGCTCTGCGTCTTCATTGCTCTTGCCTGTGTTTTCTTTAACAATATCAAGCAAGGCGTTGTGTACATCTTTTGCCATGCGATTTGCATCGCCACAAATATAAAAGTGAGCGCCAGCTTCTAGCCATTCAAACACGTCTTTACTGTTACTGCGTAACTTATCTTGTACGTATACTTTTTCTGCTTGATCGCGACTAAATGCAACATCTACTTTGTTAAGTAAACCCGATTTTAAATAACCCTGTATTTCTACTTGGTATAAAAAGTCTTGAGTGAAATGTGGGTTACCAAAAAACAACCAGTTTTTGCCTTGTGCTTCACGCGAATCACGCTCTTGTAAAAATGCACGGAACGGCGCAATACCCGTACCAGGACCAACCATAATCACAGGTGTATCATCGTTAGTGGGTAGACGGAAATTGTCGTTGTGTTCGCTAAATACTTTAACTTTACAACCTTCTTCTGCACGACGAGTTAAGTAACCAGTACAGCCACCTAAATGCTCGCTATCAAATGCATCAAACTGCACTAGACCTAGTGTTAAATGTACTTCGTCTTCAACCTCAGCTTGGCTAGATGCAATTGAGTACAAACGAGCTTGTAGTTTACGTAGGCAGTCTACTAATTTTTGTGCATCAATTTTTGCAGGGTTTTGGCGAATTACATCAAATATTTGGCGAGGTTCAATATACGCACGCATTGCGGCTTTATCTTCTACAAGCTTTAATAATTCAGGCGTACCAGTTGCTATTGCGTATTTTTCTACAAAACCAGGGTATGACTGAGTCAGCTCTAGTTTTTCAATAAGTGCGCCGCGTACGCTTAGCTCTTCATCACCTACTTTTACAATGCTTGTTGCATCTATTTGAGTAAGTGTAAGTACTTCATCAACTAATACATCATCATTTAAAAAGTACACACCTAATGAATCACCAGGTGTGTAAGTAATGTCTGAACCTTCAAGCGAAATTTCAACGTGGCGTACATCTTTAGTGGAGTCGCGACCGGTAATTTTTTGAACTGTTAATAGCTCTGCTTCAAATGGATTTTGTTTTGTATATTGGCTTGAAGCGGTCATTGGTGCGCCAAATGGCATTGATACAACTTGACCACCAGCGGCTTCTTGCTGCGCTTTTAAATCAGGTTCGAATGCATCAACTGCACCGGCAATCCATGTTGCAGCTTCATCTTCGTAATCTACATCTAAATCAGCACGTTGATATATGGTTTGCGCACCGAGTTTATTTAAACGCTCTTCAAAATCTTTTGCTGTTTGGCAGAAAAACTCATAGCTAGAATCACCTAAGCCAATAACCGCTATTTTTACATCGTCTAGTTTTGGCGCTTTTTTAGTGGCTAAAAATTCGTGAAGTGTTTCTGCGTCTTCAGGTGGCTCACCTTCGCCGTAAGTAGATACAACGATAGTTAAAAACTTTTCTTTTTTCAGGGCTGTTGGTTTGTAATCTGACATGCTAACAAGCTTAACTGCTAAGCCTCGCGACTCAGCCTGCTCTTTCATTTTGGTAGCTACACCTTTTGCGTTACCTGTTTGCGAACCATATAAAATAGTTAGCGCTGCTGCATCACCCGCAGCCGGTACGCCTGCCGTAGAAGCACCTAACGCAGCCGAATTAGCATTTGCAGCTAAGTAACCACTTACCCACGCTTGTTGAATTGGATTAAGTTCAGCCACTAAACCTTGCAGCTTTTGTACTTGATCTTGCGATAGCGGGCTTGCCGCAGCATTTAGTTGACCTAACAACATGAATCGATTCCCCATAACCCTGAAAATTAAACACAACACACTTTGTGTATTGTTAAAAATGAGTTTTACCTCATCCAGAGCGTATCTGTTGAGGTTTTCTAAGTATGTAGGATAACGGGCTCTGCATAGATAAAAAAAGAATAGAATCTGCTTTGATATTCCATTTAGTTATTAATTTATAAAAATACCTTCAAAAACAGATTAAAGGACGATTATTGCCTTTTACAGCACTTTAAATTAACAATTTTGTAACCTAACTAATGTAGGGTATATTCCTCATTCAAAATAAAAATAGGAACAACTATGTTACACGGGAAATATAAAAATAAACTACTTAGTACCGTATTATTACTTGGCTCATTACCTGTAATGGCCAATGTAGCTAATGGCGACTTTGAACAATGGACTGGCAATACACCTAGTTCTTGGAGCACTATTGATAGCGGAATCAGCTTAACGCGCTCAACCAGTACAGTTAAAAGCGGTAGTAGCTCTGCTGCTGTAAATGTAACAACAGGATCGCAAAGTAACACTGATTTACTACAACAAGTTGCTGTAGAAGCGGGTAAAATCTATAACTTTTCGGCTGATGTTTACCACACCGAAGGTAAAATTAAAGCTCGCTTGTATGTAGATGGTTATCAAGGCTATTCAAATCAAGCACAAACTAACCAATGGCAAACAGTTAGCCATAGCTATACAGCAAATAGTGATAAAACAATTAGCGTAGGGCTTAGGTTTTATGATGTAAGTGGATTTGATGGCAGCGAAACCGTATACGTAGATAACTTTTTACCAAATGCTGATGGCAACGCATCAACAAGTTGTACCGACAATAGCCTTACACTAACGCTTAATACCGATAATTACGGTAGCGAAACTAGCTGGGCCGTTAATAACAATCAAGGTAGTGCTGTTGCTAACGGCAGTGGTTACGCATCAAACACTCAGTATGATGAGCAAATATGCCTAACTGATGGTACTTACACACTTGTTATTAACGACAGCTACGGCGATGGCATGTGTTGTTCAACAGGTAATGGCAGTTATGCGCTTAAGCAAGGCTCTACCACACTTGCTAGCGGTGCAAGTTTTAATAATACAGACAGCACGGAATTTACTTTAGGCAGTGGCTCTGGTGATGGCGGCGGGACCAACCCAACACCAACTGGCTACTATGTTACTGCTCAAGGGCTATCGGGTTATGCACTAAAAACTGAGCTTTATAATATTATTAAAGATCATAATGCACAGGGTTACTCGGCTATTTGGAATTTTTACGACTCATCAGCACGTGATACATACTTTGAAAACGATAACAGCATTTTAGATATGTATAGCGAAAAACCAAACGGCTCAGATAGCTACAATTATGCTGCGGTGAGCGATCAATGTGGTAACTATAGTGGAGAAGGCGGCTGTTACAACCGTGAACATTCATTTCCTAAAAGCTGGTTTGGCGGCACTATTGAACCAATGAACTCAGATGTGCATCATATTTACGCAACCGACGGTTATGTAAACTCAAAACGTAGTAACTTCCCATTTGGTGAAGTAGCAAGCGCTTCATTTACATCAACTAACGGAAGTAAATTAGGTTCTGCCGCAAATTCATTAAATTACTCAGGTACTGTATTTGAGCCAATTGACGAATTTAAAGGTGACTTTGCTCGCGCTTATTTTTACATGGCAACGCGCTACGAAAATGTAATAGGCACTTGGCAAACCAAAACGACCTCAAGTAATGCTGTACTTAATGGTTCAAGCAACCAAGTATTTGAAAGCTGGGTTGTAGCCATGCTGCTTAACTGGCATAACAGCGATCCTGTAAGCCAAATGGAACTTGACCGTAACCAAGCAGCGTTTGAATTTCAAGGCAATCGTAACCCGTATATCGACCACCCTGAATTTGTAGAAATGATCTGGTAAAAGTTAGCAGTTAAAACAAAAGCCTTTGCAAATGCAAAGGCTTTAACTTTTAGCGTGTAATATTTTTTATAGTCACAATGGTTTAAGCTAATTATAAGAAACAGCTGCGATAAGTGATTTTTCAGCTCTGTTTTTCATCAACGTTAAAAGTGAATGATGAAAATCTTGAAATATCACCTCACCCCATATTCGCGAATAAACACCAAAATTTGTATTATCTTGCACGGTCGTTTTTAACGTTAAAATCGTATTGCCGCTTTTATCTTCACTTAACTCATACCCACCGTAAAGAGGTGAAAAGTATTCACCGCCTAGTTTTACGTGTTTATCGAGTGCGTCATCGGGGATAGCATCTGGGTCTATATCAAATCTATAATGCATTTTTTTGTTTGGCTGCCAGTCGGTTATTACTTCTTCAAACACAACGCCTTTTTGCCAAGTACTTGTGCGAACAGCGCCTATACCGCTAGCATTCATACTTGCCTTTAATGGCTTTGGTACACCAATTAATTGAGTGAGTGAAAAAGGCACTTCCT
>NZ_PJBR01000125.1:0-12377 GCF_002863625.1 Pseudoalteromonas sp. MelDa3
ACAGCCTATTTTATATCTCTAAAATCCCTTACACTTACGCATACTTTAAATACATAAGTAGTTTTTATGGATCCAAAACAACTAAAAATAGCGATAAATACTACAATGCCGTTTGGAAAATATGCAGGACGGCCATTGTTGTTACTCCCAGAGCCTTATTTAGTCTGGTTTAATCAGCAAGGGTTTCCTGACTCAAAACTAGGTAGTCAACTTGCGATGATGTATGAGGTAAAACTAAATGGCCTTGAGCAAATGTTAATGCCATTACTTGAAAAAAATAAAAATAGTTGAGAACTTTTTTAAGCACCTGCGGTCTATTATATTGCTACTTGTTGATTTTGGTTTTTAACCGCAAAAAAAGCGCCTTTAGGCGCTTTTTTTATGTCTTAAATTTGAGGGGTAAATATACAATAAATTTAGCACCACCTAAACTTGAGCTTTCTGCTTTACACTCTCCTTGGTGCCACGACACAATTTTAGCAACTATAGCGAGCCCTAAACCAAAACCACCGGTATCCTTGCCTCTACTTTTATCTAGTCGAGTAAAAGGTTTAAATACATTTTCTCGCTCAGCGGGAGCTATCCCCTCCCCATCATCTTCAACAATCAATACGATGTGTTTTGTTTCTTGTAGCAATGAAATTTTGACTTTTTTATGGGTATATTTGAGCGCATTGCCAATTAAATTTTGAAATACTCGCGCCATAAAGTGACTATCACAGTAATAATTTAAATGCTCAGGGAGGTTTACAGAGAGCGTTGTTCGGGCTTCAAAGTTTAGCTTTTCAACAGTTGTTTTTACCAGCCCAGCTAAGTCACAGTTTATTGGCTGTAAACTAGGTTGTTGAGAGTCTAATCGCGCGTATTCAAGCATTTCAGAAACTAGTGACTCAAGCTCGCTAATGTCTGTTTGCATATTTGTTAGGTATTTCTCACCTTTTACGTCAAGCATTTGTTCTTGCAGCATTACTATTGCAAACTTTAAACGTGCTAGTGGTGTTCTAAACTCATGCGACACCGATGAGGTAAGTTCTTGCTGCGCACTAAGTAAAAACTCAATACGTTGCTGCATTACCTTTAATGTATCAGTAATAGGTAAAAAGAAAGACTTAGAAGAGTCGTTTAGTTGAAAGTCTTGCAAACCCTCTACCGCTTCACACGCTTTACGTAGCTTTGCAAAGTCGCGCCATAGTAAAAAGCTCCACAGCCCAACAGGTATACCTACAATAATAAGTAGTAATAAATACGGCCAAACAGAAGATGATTCCTGCGTTAATACACCTACCGGTCCTACTTGAAGTAATGAATCATTACCGAGATCTACATACCAAACAATGCGTTGTTGCTTATCGTATAAGTATAAGTAGTGGTTTTGGTTGAGCTGCGATTGTTGTTTTTGAGGGAGTATTAAATCACGTCGTTCAATCACTTTACTTTCAAAGTTGTGCTTTAACTTTTTAAGACCATTTGAAGTTTGTGAGAGCAACCAGAGTGATTGCCCAAACTCATCATCTAAGAAGACCTGTTGTTGCGACTCTTCGTAAGGCCACAATTGCTCTATAACACCGCTCACTACAAACAAAGAAACGATGATATATAAATATAAGCTGGTAAACAGTTTTCCCATTAAAGCCGACTAACCTTAAATAGTTCTAAAGATCCCATGCATCAGAAACAAATAAGTAGCCTTGTCCCCATACAGTTTTTATACGATATGGCTTATCGCTGTTGTCGCCTAATTTTTTACGAATTCGTGATACGCGTACATCCACCGTTCTATCAAGTCCATCGTATTGGCGACCAATCATATGTTGGTGCACATGTTCTCGACTTAGTACTTCACCCGCATTTGACGCTAATAGCCATAGTAACTCAAACTCGTGCGAAGTTAATACAATCTCCGAATCACTTAGTTTTACAATACGACTTGTTTTATCAATGACTAAATCACCAAACTGGAGCTCTTCGCTTGATTTTACCATGGGTTGTCCACGACGCAGTAATGCATTAATTCGCGCTAGTAATACACGTGGCTCTGCTGGTTTTATTACATAATCATCAGCGCCAAGCTCTAAGCCAAGTACTTGGTCGAAATCTTCACCTTTAGCAGTCAACATTAAAATTGGTAGAGTAAATTTATCTCTTACTTGGCGGCAAACGCTAAAGCCATCTTTACCTGGCAGCATAACGTCTAAAATCATTAAATCGGGTGTATTGTTTTCTAAGTAATTAAACACTTCGTCACCACGGTCTAATACTTCGACTTCAAGGCCATTATGTTCAAGGTAATCTTTTGTTAGTTGTTGTAAACCGAGATCATCTTCAACAAGTAAAATTTTTGGCATTAGTTGCTCCTAAATTAAAAAAAGCTCCACGGAGAGCGAAGCCTACGCCTATTTTTTTTAGCATGGGCGCTTTGTACTTCAACCTGTGTTTTTGCTATTAACACACCCGTATGAGGATTGATTAAGGAGTATATGGTCTCCACCTGAACACGCGCTTTATAATTAAATTGCCCAGAAAGTTGTTGCTCCCAGCATTGAAGCCGTTGCTCTTGCTGATACAAACAGACATCACTGTAGGCGTTTAATTGCCATTTAAATTGTAAATCAAGATCGCAAAAACCCTGCTGTTCAGAGACAACGCAGACTTTTGGAGAAACACTAAAAAAAGGGGGTTGTGCCACACTAAAACCACTAAAAAAAGCGGTAATAAAGACAACTAATATTGAATACTTCATATTAAAAAGTACGATCGAATCCTATAAATGCAGTCATTGAATAAGTACGTTCGAAGAGCGGACTGCCATCCATAGCCGAATAGTCGTAATATGCTACATGAAAACGAAGAGAGTCAGCCTTACTCAGAGGCCAACGGGCGTCGATTTTAGCATAAGGTTGCCAACTACTACCAACGTCTATTTTGCCAAATTGAGTTTCACCCTCATTAAGTCCATAAAAATAGCTATTTAGTTCCGCAGATTTATAGTTTATTCCAAGTGTTGGCTTTATTTTGAGCTTTCCTATCACAGTATGATACTGCCACTGTAATGCTGCGCGTACACCTCGATAAACATCGGTTATATCATGCAGAGCCTGAACCGAAAAAACATGGTCTTCATTTACATAGTGATATGCAATACCCGCATCAAGTGCAATTTGCCGTTTATGTAAATTATCAATATCAACATAGCGAGATGACGAGGCTTCATCTTGCATTACGAACTGATTGTTGAGGGCACTACTTTGTAGTGTAAATACATTTTTAGGGTGCCAGTCTATAAAAAAGCGAGACTCAGAGTTGAGTTCACCAACTAGATTAAAGTGATGTTTAGGGGTTTGCAAAAATGAATAACCAAGACGGCCATTATCAAAAAACCATTGCTCTGCATAAAACGCAACTTGAGGAATAAGCACGAGCGGAATATTATCTCCACCATGCAAAGGGTTGGTTATAACTCCAGCCCCCACGCTTAAACTCAAATGCAGACGATCGGTTGTTATATCTTGCTCTGTATAATCGTCAGCATGCTTGCTTGCCTGTGTTGCTTGCACCGAAAGGCAAACAAACAAAGTGCTAAAACATAGAGCTGTTAATAATGAGAAGGCATACCGCATCAGCGTAAATCAAAGTATCAAAATAAGTGAGTTCCCCATACTAGCAAGGTCTTTTTAAACTAGCTCTAGCTGGTTACAATTATTCACAATTTGTATACAAAAATGTTAACTTTATGCTTTTCGGACTATTTATCTTTCAAGGTAGTTGTGTCTAAGGACTATATTTTGAGTTGCTTGTATAATTTTTGACTAATAGTACTTTAAGATACTTTGAAAATGAGGCACTACGTAGCAAATGCAATTATTCAAATAAAAAATTACTAAGAGCTAACTCGCTACAGCTCTATTGGGTTTTACCTGCTTGTTTACCAAAACTGAAGTTGGATTAAATCGCCCTAAATTGAGCGGCTTTAACCCAAATAAATCAGAAACCTCTGGCACTTATTAAATATCAGGGGCTATTTCTATACGATTTCGTCCATGTGTTTTGGCAATGTATAAGGCTCTATCTGCACGCTCAACTAAAACAGAACTATTTGTAAATGGCCGTAAAATTGCTAAGCCAAAACTTGCTGAAATAGCACGTTTTGCAGTTACATCATGCTTTTTACGAATCGCCAATTTTGCTATTGCTAAACGAATACAATCTGCAAATGCTATTATATCGTTAATAGTGTCAAAGTAGGCTGTTATGCAAAACTCCTCGCCACCATATCTATACACATTTGCAGCTTCAGTTGTATTTTCTCTCACTTTTTTAGCAACTAGCCTAAGGACTTCATCACCCTTTTGATGGCCAAAATCATCGTTAAAGCGCTTAAAATGATCAATATCAAACATAATGAGTACGGCAAGAGAGTCTTCTTGCGCTTGCTCTGAGTATTCGAGGCAAAAGTTTACAATATCAGAATCAAACTTACCTCGATTATAAAAACCCGTAAGCGTGTCGGTATCGGCTGCTTCCTTTGAAATATTGAGTGCTTCTTTTAAATCTTTTATTTCATTGTAGGCAACGGCTAATTTAGTCTGAAACTCCCGAGCATAATCTTGCATTGCAATAGAATCGTCAGTTAAACGCTCAACACAACCTAGTATCTCATTATAAGAGTTTACATCAACAAGCATATTTAATTCATTTTGTGAGTCGACTAAACTCGTCGTAAAGCTTTTAGAGTGATCAAGCGTTGTGCTTATATCTTGCTGAACTTGCTCCATAGTTGTATGAAATTTTTCAGTCATTTCTTGAAAAAAAACGAGATCGTCTTGCGTTAAGTGTTTATCAAAAATTTCTTTTGCTTTGTCTTGTGAACATGTTTGTTGCAGAGCAATAACATGGTCTAACTCAGCATTTAATGAAGGTTTGTTTCCTTGAATATAACAGTACCAAATTGCATAGTTGATGGGTGTAACCGGCATTCGGTATTTTACCATCAAAGGAATCGCCTTTTTTAGGCATTGAGCAGAATGAGCAAGTGATACGGCGTGGTTCATAAATAAACTCTCAAGCGTCATTGTTTTTGTTATTAGCGCTCAATGTTAAGTAATAGTAAACTTATACGCAACCTATATTCATACTATTTAACTAACTTGCTTATTCTCTGCGCGCATTAAATCGCTTTTGCATCTAAAGTTTGCGCAATATTCCACAAAGCACTGATTGCAGGGTCATTTAACTCTTTCCTTAATACTGCCAAACCAATATCAAACCCATCAGGCGCTTGCATTTTTGGTGTTAGTATTTGTACTTTATCTTGCAGCGGGCTGTTATCTAGCACTATTTTAGGGACCATTGCGACACCTAATCCTAAGCTCACCATGGATACCATTGCTTCGTGCCCAGCAACTTGTGCGTAAATTTTCCCGTGAATATTATTTTTGCGCCACCAGTGTTCTAACCTTTGGCGAGAAAAACCTTGTTCTGGCACAATAAATTCTAAATCAGACCAATTAATGTCATCACCATTCTGCGTTAGTTTTTGTGTGATCGGGCATTGAATTTTTGGTCCAATTAATAAAAGTGGAGAATGCCCTATATCTACAAAAGCAATTTGCGCCGGTAACTTATTTGGCTTAGCTGCAATAGCCATTAATTCATGCCCATCTAACACACGGTTTATAGCAAGTGCAGGGTCGCCTGTATTTAATGTTATTTCTATATACTGATGCTGCGCACGAAGTTGCTCTAATATTTGATGTAAAAAACTATAAGATGCAGTAACCGAGCAATAGATACTTACTTTGCCGTAAATATGTTGTTGTGGGTCTTTCACATTCGTTTTAAAACGCTGCCAATTAGCAAGCGTTGCTGTGGCGTAATCAATAAACGACTCACCCTCACGCGTTAATTTAACACTGCGGTTATCGCGTACAAATAATGCAACACCTACCTCTTCTTCTAAGTGTTTTATATTGCGGCTCAAAGTGGGTGCGCTTATATGACAAAGCTCGCTTGCGCGTCCAAAATGAAGTGTTTTAGCCAGTGCTAAAAAGTAGTTTAAATGTTTATGATCCATGCCAAACCCAGTATTTCATATTATGAAACACTTTAATTCAAATATATCATTTTACGCAAGCAACGATTTTACATATGGTGTTTGTAAGCGCAACAAACCTTGCGCATCTAACAAACATGACTTTATAGGACACTAACAATGGCGAATTATTTCAATACCTTACCTTTACGCGAGCAATTAGCGCAATTAGCGCAATGTGAATTTATGGACGCAGGCGAATTTGCCGATGGCGTTGACGCACTTAAAGGTAAAAAACTAGTTATTGTAGGCTGTGGCGCACAAGGTTTAAACCAAGGCTTAAACTTACGTGACTCTGGTTTAGATGTTTCTTACACATTACGTGCTTCAGCTATTTCTGAGCGTCGCCAATCATTTTTAAATGCATCTGAAAACGGTTTTACTGTTGGTACTTATGAAGAATTAATTCCTACAGCTGACGTAGTACTTAACTTAACGCCAGATAAACAACATACCGCTGTAGTAAGTGCAATTATGCCACTTATGAAAAAAGACTCTACCCTTGCTTACTCTCATGGCTTTAATATTGTTGAAGAAGGCATGCAAGTACGTGAAGACATTACTGTAATCATGGTTGCGCCTAAGTGTCCTGGTTCTGAAGTACGTGAAGAATACAAACGCGGTTTTGGTGTACCAACTCTGATCGCAGTTCACCCAGAAAATGACCCTCAAGGTCTTGGTTTAGCACAAGCTAAAGCGTATGCAGCGGGTACTGGCGGACATCGCGCAGGTGTACTTAAATCATCATTTATTGCTGAGGTTAAGTCTGACCTAATGGGCGAGCAAACCATTTTATGTGGCATGTTACAAACTGGCTCTATTTTATGTTTTGATAAAATGATAGAAAAAGGCGTTGATGCGGGTTATGCATCAAAACTAATTCAATACGGCTGGGAAGTAATTACCGAAGCACTTAAGTACGGCGGCGTTACTAACATGCTTGACCGCCTTTCAAACCCAGCAAAAGTAAAAGCGTTTGAACTAAGTGAAGAGCTAAAACTAATTATGCGCCCGCTTTATAATAAGCATCAAGATGACATCATCGACGGCACTTTCTCACGCACTATGATGGAAGACTGGAATAACGATGACGTAAACTTACTTAAATGGCGCGCAGAAACAGCAGAAACTAACTTTGAAAAGACCCCTGCTGGCGATGTAGAAATCTCTGAACAAGAATTTTTTGATAACGGTATTTTAATGGTAGCAATGGTTAAGGCAGGTGTTGAACTTGCATTTGAAACCATGACAGCAGCAGGCATTATCGAAGAGTCAGCTTACTACGAGTCATTACACGAAACGCCATTAATCGCCAATACTATTGCGCGTAAAAAGCTTTTTGAAATGAACCGTACTATCTCTGATACTGCAGAATACGGCTGTTATTTATATAACCATGCATGTTTACCATTACTTGCTGATTTTATGAAAAACGTTGATACAGACATTATCGGTAAAGGTCTTGGCGAGCACAGTAACCAAGTTGATAACCAAACATTAATTCAAATTAACGCTGCATTGCGCGAACACCCAGTTGAGAAAGTTGGTGCTAAATTACGTGGCTACATGTCAGCAATGAAAAAGATTGTTTAACCCTAAACAATAAATGTTTCGCTTGTTAGAAACCAAGCCCGTATGCTTTTTGCATGTGGGCTTTTTTATGCCTGTTAATAAAACTTTAATCAATCTGGTGTATCTTTGCCTATTCTGCTTAGCCAATATTTAGTTCCAAATAAATAATGTGCTAATATGTTTTTCTATTTAGTTGTAAAATTAATTAATATCATGACGATACAAAATCTTTCGATAACTCAAAAAATCACAGCTTTAGGCAGTGTTATTGCTATATGCGTAGCCGCACTGATTGGTTTGACTTCCCTACACAGCTCAGAGGATATTATTGAGCGACGTATGATTGAGTCAGAGCTCCCTAGTAAACTGCAAACAATCAGCAATCACATAGGCGGTGAAATCAACGAGTTACTCGGTGCTGCTCAGCAACTATCATCAAACGAATTTATTTTACAATGGGCTCAATCAAACAACCAAGACGATACATTACTATTAAAAGAATTAAATCGCGTTGCCCAGCAATACGATTTAGCCACAGCATCTTGGGCAAATAGAGACACTGCACAGTACTGGAACCAGAATGGGTTTTTGCGTGTGTTAAAAAACGATGCAGCCGATGGCTGGTTCTTTGCTTTTAAGCAATCAAAACAACCTTACTCTATCAGTATTTATCAAGAGTCAGCCAATGATGTGAAAATGTTTGTAAATCATCAGCAGGCTAATGGGACTGGTTTAGCAGGTCTTGCAAAAAGCATCACTGATATGCAAAAGCTATTACAGCAATTTAAAATTGAGCAAACAGGCTTTGTATTCATTGCAGATAAAAGTGGATTGATTCAGCTTCATAAAGATGCAAGTAAAGTAGCTAAAGCAAACATTGATGATTTATATACTGCAAATATTCACAGCCAACTATTTAATAGTAATGGCTTTGCACTAGAAGAAATTAATTTAAATGGCGAACCGACACTTGTAGCTGCTATGCCTATTAAAAACACCGATTTATATGTTGTAGCCCAAGTGCCAAAAAGTGAAGTTTTCGCAAGCGTAAACACCCTGCAATGGCAAATATTTACTTTTACGGTAATTACAGCATTGGTTGCGAGTTTAATCAGTTATTTGCTTGCTCGCTCACTTTCATCTCCACTTTCTAAAATGGCTGAGTTATTTTCACGCCTAGGCTCAGGCGATGCAAATTTAGCGTACCGCTTACCAGAATCGAGCCAACCAGAGCTTAACAATCTAAGTAACGGCTTTAACCAGTTTATAAATAAAATAGAAACAGCGATTACTCAAGTTGCCAGCGAAAGTCACGATATTAGGAAAAGCTCTGATCATGTATTTGAACAAGCAAAACGGAACTCCCAAGCAATAGACAACCAAAAAGAGCAAACAATATCTGTCGCAGCAGCAATCAACGAAATGGGCGCTACAGTACAAGAAATAGCGCAAAGCGCAGCAAATACAGCTAAGTTAACCGATAACAGCCGCGAAAACACCATTCAAAGTCACAAACAAGTACTCCAAAGCCAAGCAACTATATCAGCCCTTGCCAGCGATATTGATGGCATAACAGAGCAAGTTACTTTGCTTTCTAAAAAAACGGTTGATATTGCAAGTATTGTTGACTCAATTAGAGGCATATCGGATCAAACTAATCTACTCGCTTTAAATGCTGCAATTGAATCTGCACGCGCAGGTGAACACGGACGCGGCTTTGCTGTTGTTGCTGATGAAGTACGTGCACTGGCAAACCGTACATCGCAATCAACCACCGAAATTCAATCTATGATTGAAGAGCTTACAAAAATATCTGATGATGTAGTTAATGATATTAGCCAATCGAAAGATAAAGCTCAGCAAAGCGTTGGTGCAATGCAAAGCTCTGTTGAATTACTTGATACGATAACCGAAACAGCAAATCAAATAAACGATATGGCTACGCTTATAGCGACTGCAACTGAGCAGCAAAGTAATGTGGTTGCCGATGTAAGTCGTAATATTGAGCAAATTAGCGAAATTAGCGATAAAGCAATGAGCGAACAAATCAATACAGAGCAAGCGATTCGCGACTTAGCCAACAGTGCACAAACACTTGATGCGCTTGTAGCTACCTTTGAAAAGCATCGCTAAGCGACTCTAATATTACACGCCAGCTATGAGCAAAAACTATATTCGAAGATAGTTTTTGCTCACAACTAATATACTTAATTTGAACAAGCTAAGTGTTTTCACTATCGCCGCTATTAAACGCTGAAACGTACGCTTCCTTTTTAGCTCTAGGGAGCTTTTTAAATTGATACTCAAGCTTACTTGCTTCACTTTTATTACCTACTTGTTGTTGATGGATAAGTAAAAGAGGCCCTTTTCCTCTAAGGTTTTTAGCCCCTTTACCAGCTTGATGAGTTGCAAAGCGTTTTTCAACATTAGTCGTGATCCCTGTGTACCAATGACCAAATCGTGTTTCAACTATATATAAAAACCAAGTAGACTCAGTTTTTAAAATATTCGTTTCAATATGCTGTAAACTTTTTCCATTATCAGTGGTCAAAACATTACCTTAACGCCCTTAACATAAAACAATTGCTTAAAAGGGTTTTACCTTCAGTGACTAATCGGTATCATGCAGATTATAAAAAATAAGGATCACAACTAACAATGCAGTCGTTAAAAACTTTTTCTCTTTGGCTTATCGTCGCTTTAACACTTAGCTCAGCAGCAGGTTGCTCTAGCTGGGTATACCGAATTAACATCCCACAAGGCAACTTTTTAGAGCAATCGGATGTTGAAAAACTTCGTGTAAATATGACCCGAGAGCAAGTTGTTTATGTATTAGGTAGACCTATTGCCGAGGACGCCTTTGATAACAATACTTGGCGCTATATTTACAGCTTTAATAAAGGCCGTAAAAACGAACAAAATAAAGAGTTAGTAATTAACTTTGAAAATGAAAAGTTAGTTTCAATCTCAGGTGATTATGACCAACCTGAAAACTTTACTACACCGCTAGAGCAATAAACGTCTCAGGTAGTAAAAAAGGTGAGCATGGCTCACCTTTTTTATTGGTTTACTTAAAAAGCTTTTACCATTTTAAACGACGTTAACGTGTGATTTAATCTGTTAAATTGTTCGAAGTTTATGCCGATTGGTATTACTTTTCGAGTGGGCGACCACCCGTTATTTTATTTGCACGCCCCTCTTCTTTTGCTTTTTCTGCACGTTTTCTGCGGGCATCTTTAGGATCTGCAATTAATGGACGGTATATTTCTATACGGTCACCGTCTTTTAATTCATAGTTAGCTTTTACAGTTCGATTCCACACACCTAACGTTAGCGATGTGGCATCTATTTCTGGGCACTTTTCTATAATACCTGACTGAATAACAGCTTGCTCGACTGTAGTCCCTTGTGGCACTTCAATTGATAAACACGTGGCCGTGGTCGGTAATGCAAAGACCACTTCAACATTAATCATACTCGCGCTCCATAAACCTGTTTTGCACGTTGAGTAAATGCACTCACCATATTTTTTGCTACATCGTTAAAAATCTTTCCAAAGGCAAGCTCTATTAACTTACTTGAAAATTCAAACTCTAGGTGCAAATGAACCTTACATGCTTTAGCGTCAAGCTCTTGAAAATGCCAGCGCCCTTTTAACGTCTTAAACGGACCATCAACAAGGCGCAGTAACACGGTTTGTTCATCAACAAAGGTGTTTTCGGTGGTAAACCACTTTTTTATACCCGCCTTAGATATTTCTAAACTCGCGGTCATGTTATTATCGTGCTGTGAAACAATTTTTGAGTCTGAGCAATTTGGTAAAAACTGTGAATAAGCTTCTACATCATTAACTAGATCAAACATCTCTTTAGTGCTGTACATAACCAGCGCACTTTTTTCTATTTGTGGCATACTCACTCCCAACTGTGTGGGCGAATTTTAGCAAGCTTTGCGCGTTTCCCCAAATTTTCATGCTGCTTAAATTAAAGCTTAATTTTAAAAGCATTATTAAAAAAATCGATGTAAAACATCTCACATTACGTATATTATAGGGCACTATGGCTAAGAAAAATTCATCAAAATCGACAAGTAATACCATCGCGCTAAACAAAAAAGCGCGACATGAGTATTTTTTACACGATAAGTTTGAAGCGGGTGTTGAACTACAAGGCTGGGAAGTTAAAAGTATCCGAGCTGGTAAGGTGAACATCACTGAAACTTATATTCATCTTAAAAATGGCGAAGCATTTTTACTTGGCAGTCAAATTCAGCCACTTATAAGTGCATCGACCCATGTAATTTGCGACCCGCTACGTTATCGTAAATTGCTATTAAGCAGACGCGAACTTGACCGTTTATTCGGTGCAACAGAACGCGATGGCTATTCTTTAATAGCCACAGCTATGTACTGGAAAAACTGCTGGGTAAAACTTGAGTTTCATTTGGCAAAAGGTAAGAAATTACACGACAAACGCGAAGACGGTAAAGATAAAGACTGGTCGCGTGAAAAAGAACGCTTAATGAAGCATAAAGCATAAATAAAAACGCCTAATTTATTAGGCGTTTTTAATTTCACCTATATAAAAGCTCAAATAATACCAATTCTCTTAACTAAGTAATCTATTATGAGATAAGAAAATAGTGTCGATAACAAGACAAAACTTGTTATACCAATCTGCTTATATATGGGGTCTATTTAACGTTAAGAAAATTACGC
>NZ_PJBR01000222.1:0-12375 GCF_002863625.1 Pseudoalteromonas sp. MelDa3
ACTGAAAAGTGGCTTTTTTTTGCTTTAAAGCATGCTAAATTAGCTGAAATTTATAAATGGAGAAACCAGTTGGAATTTTTATACGAATACGGTTTGTTTTTTGCTAAAACAGTTACTTTTGTTATCGCTATCGCAGTTGTTTTAATGCTAATAGTTGGCGCTGCAGTTAAGCCAAAGGCCAAAAAAGGTGAAATACAAATTGATGATATATCAGAGCAGCTAGTTGAACTTAAAGAAAGTTTTTTACAAAATACGTTGGGTAAAAAAGAGCTTAAAGCGCATCAAAAACAACTTAAATCAAAGAGTAAAAAAGCAGATAAAGATGAGCCTAAACCTCGTTTATATGTAATTGACTTTGTGGGTAGTATGGACGCTCACGAAGTAGAAAGCTTACGAGAAGAAATAACGGCTATTATCTCTATTGCCGATCCAAGTAAAGACAAAGTACTTATTCGTTTAGAAAGTGGTGGCGGTGTTGTACATGGCTACGGACTTGCTGCATCTCAGTTACAGCGTATTAAAAGTGCGGGTATCCCTCTAAGTGTTGCAATTGATAAAGTGGCAGCAAGTGGTGGTTACATGATGGCGTGTGTCGCGGACGAGATACTTGCAGCGCCTTTTGCAATAGTTGGATCTATTGGTGTGATAGCTCAAATACCTAACTTTAATAAAATATTAAAGAAAAATGATGTTGAATTTGAGCAAATAACAGCAGGTGAATTTAAACGCACACTTACTTTATTTGGTGAAAACACAGATAAGGCCCGTGAAAAATTTCGTGAAGAAATTGAACAAACACATGATTTATTTAAAACGTTTGTAAGCACTCAACGTCCAAGCTTAGATATAAGCTTAGTTGCGACAGGTGAGCATTGGTTTGCAACTCAAGCGATTGATAAAGGCTTGGTAGATGTTATAAAAACAAGTGATGATGCATTGCTAGAGCAGCAACATGAGCGCCAAATTTATAAGATTAAATACAAAGTTAAAAAAGGGTTGAGCGATAAGCTAGCTCTTGGCTTGAGTAGTGGTGTAAATAAAGTGGGAATAAACTTACTTTCTAAGTTTAAGTCGTTAAATCCTTAGATTAGAATCTTTTTCAGGATTCAGTTTAATTATTTTTACTCGAAAAAAAACCTTGATGGATTGCATCAAGGTTTTTTATAGCTATATAAATGTAGCTTATGAATCAATAGATTTATGATAATCTTCTAAGTCTTTAGCTGCATTAGGGTCGTTAAAGATGCTCTCATCTAGCTCACCTTCAGACTTGGCAACAACACAGGTAACCATACAATCGCCGGTTACATTAACTGCTGTACGTGTCATATCAAGTAATCTATCTACACCGATAATAATTGCAATCCCTTCTACAGGTAAGCCAACTTGGTTAAGTACCATTGCCAGCATTATTAAACCAACACCAGGTACGCCTGCTGTACCTACAGAGGCAAGTGTTGCTGTTAATATAACCATTAAATAATCAGATATTGTCAAATCGACACTAAACACTTGTGCAATGAACACGGTAGCCACACCTTGCATGATGGCAGTGCCATCCATGTTAATGGTAGCACCCAGTGGGATAGTAAATGAGGCAACCGAGTTATTAGCACCTAACTTTTTAGTAGCAGTTTCAAGTGTAATAGGCATAGTTGCGCTTGAGCTCGAGGTACTAAATGCAAATAAGCATGTGTGCTTCATTTTTGCTAAGAAAATAAGCGGGTTTAAGCCCGTTAATATTTTTAAAAGCAATGTGTAGTTTACAAAAGCATGTAATAACAGTGCAAGCACTACAACGCCAAAGTACTTCGCTAAGCTCACAATTAAGTTAAGCTCAATTGTTGTAAACAGTTTTGCCATTAAAAAGAACACGCCATAAGGGGCAATATTCATTAAAAGCGTAACTAGTTTTAAAATCACAGTGTTTAAATCTTCAAATACGGTAGCAACACGTTTTCCTGCTTTACCACTTAATGCCATTGCTACACCAAATAAAAGTGCAAACACAATAACTTGAAGCATATTGCCTTTGGCCATTGCTTCAAAAGGATTTGTAGGAAACATATCTATAATTACACGTGCAAGGGTAGGTGCTTCTTTAGCATCGTAGGTTGCATTAGATGGCAAGCTTATACCTTCACCAGGGCTAAATAATAAGGCAAGTGTAATCGCCACTGTTATAGCAATAGCTGTAGTTAATAAATATAAACCAATAGATTTACCACCTAGGCGGCCTAGCTTTTTAGGGTCGCTTAAGCTACAGGTACCACAAACAAGCGATACAAAAACAAGAGGCACAACTAACATTTTCAAGCTGGCAATGAATATTTGACCACCAACATGGAAAATACCATCAACAAAAAAGGCTTTAATTGGCAAAGAGAATAACCCAAGTGGTATTAGATAATCGTCTTCACCAGCTAATATAGCCTGAAATATAAAACCTACTGTAACCCCAAGCGCCATACCAATCATGATGCGAGTGGTTAAACTCATTGAACGGATTTTTGACATATTTCCTGATCTACATTTTATAAATTTGCCATAGACTACCAGCAAGGAAATATTTACTACAGAAAAAGTTAGTATTTATTTAAAAATATTTTGCACAAAAAAGTAATAAAAAACTGTGATTTTAGACTAAGTTATAGGTTAATATTAAGTGTAAATTAATTTTAATTATAATAACAACGCTAGGGAGAGGTTCATGCCTTTAATGCGACTGCTCGGCATTTCATTGCTAAGTTTTTTACTCACAGCCTGTGGTGGCGGTGGGTCACTTGAAAAAGACGGCTCTATTAGTGATGGTGATTCCACGACGGAAACATCAACCTATACAATAAGTTTGAAAGGTTATTTGAAAGCGAGTGATACTGAGTCGAATAGTGTGACTGTTAATGCTCCTTTAGAATTAAGAGCTAGTTTAGTTAATGAAGATGGTGATGCAGTGTCTGGCGAGCGTATTACATTCACGTTAGCGGATTCTATTGGTTTACTTGACCCAGTCTCTGGCACGGTTTTAACTAACACTGAAGGTGTAGCATCGATCACTCTTACGGCAGGCGATACTGCGGGGGCGGGTATTATTACTGCTACCTATATTAACGGTGTAGACACCTACAGTGATTCGTTTGGATTTGCATCAGATGGTTCTGAGAATGATGACTCAAGTGTGAGTGGAAGTATTGAACTAGATATTTCAATTTTAGATATTACTGGTTCGCCATTTACAGCTGAAAATCCAGTCAGTAAAGATAATAAAGGGACGGTTACCGCTACCTTGTTAGATGAAGATGAACCTTTACAAGGCCAGCTAATTTCTTTTACAACTAACTACACAGGTAAAATCACACCTGTGTTAGGTACGGCATTAACAGACGGGAGTGGTAAAGCTTCCGTAACGCTCAGTAGCGGTGATTCAAAAGGTGCGGGCCAAGTCGTTGCCATCTATACGGATGAAAGCGGTAATAGCATTACTAAAGTTGCAGGCTTTATTTCAAATGGTGATGATGCACCTGTGGAAAGTGCTGAAGCAGAGCTTGATATCAAGTTATTACAAGGCTGTACAAGTGATTGGGATGCTAATCGCAACACAACATCCCTCGAAAGCACATATCTAGCATCTGGTTGTAATGTTGTAAATCAATTCTCTTCTGATGAACTTATTGACGTTATGATTAAAGTCACAGATACAAGTTCAGGTGATGGTATTGATGGCATTATAGCTGAGTTATCTACAGACCTTGGTGCCTTGTTACCAGAATCAGGTAAAGCACTAACAGATAACTTTGGTTTTGCAATTTTAAAATTACAGCCAGGAGCAAACAGTGGTGCGGGAGAAGTATCTGTTACTGCTAAATCAGTTACTGCTTCAAAAGCATTTGAAATCGCTACAGCAGAATTAAGTGTTGAAATTTCGAATGGTTTATATAATAAATTAGATGATGCTGGCAATGTGATTGATAACGAATTTGTGCCGCTAGCAGCTGGAGCTACAACGGTTATTTCAGTAAATATTTATGATGCAAATGGAGATTTGTTTGTGACTCCACTAGATGTTGAATTTACATCTGGTTGTGTTGAATCTGATCTTGCTGTTATGGATGATACTGCAACGAGTATTAGTGGTATTGCAACAGCGACATACCGAAGTAATGGCTGTAACACATCACAAGGCGATACGGTTACAGCGACAGTGCTTACTGGTGGTACACCAAAAGTTGTTACAGTTAATGTACCTGTATCGGCTGCCGCAGTAAGCTCGATTGAATTTGTTGAAGCATCAGAAAATGTAATTGCACTAAAAGGGACTGGTGGAGTTTCTCGTAAAGAAATCAGCCAACTTACGTTCAAATTAACAGATGAAATAGGTAATACTGCTAAGCAAAAGCGCTTAGACTTTCGTTTAAGCTCGACTAATGGTGGCATATCACTTTCTGAAGTTACAGATGCAACCGGTTATTCGCATGCTAGTGTTTCAACAGACTCTGAAGGTTTAGCACGTATTCAAGTGAACTCTGGTTTTGTTCCTCAGGGTGTGCGTGTGCAAGCTTGCTACATCCCAGACGAACTTATTCCAGCTGACCAAAACGACAACGTTACATGCTGGAAAGAACTTTATGATGAGTGTCTTCTTGATGACGCAGAGCGTGATGTTAATGTTTCATGCCCAACCGGAGAACTCTCATTAGTTTCATTAGATGAGCAAGTAATAACAGTATCTGATTTAGTTTCGATTAGTTCGGGTTTACCTGATGGCAATAGTTTCACTGCTGCACCAACTAACTTCAATATTGAAGCGTTAAATTATACCGGTGATATTGAAGAAGTTAATGTTTATTTAGCTGATCATTTTAACAACCCTGTTCCTGATGGTACATCGGTATACTTAACAACTGAAGGGGGTGCTATTGGTACCATTGATGGTACAGAGTTTAATGCGCAGCTTGAGTGTAATACAGTCGACGGTCAATGCGTCGCTCAATGGCGTTCACAAAACCCAAAACCATTCACAGATGCAAAATGGGGCAATAAGATTAACAGCATTAACCCTAAAAGTGAAACTAATGAACTTAACTGTGATCTTTACTTTGGTTCTGCAGCACCTTGTATGGCCGGTATTTTAAATGCTGCTTTCAATGAAAATGGCGTCCCGCTTGGTGGTCGTGCAACAGTGCTTGTTACCGCTAAAGGTCAAGAATCGTTCATTGACATTAACGGAAATGGGCGTTTTGATACCAACGAATATTATAGTGGCTATGATCTAACAGAAGCATTTATCGATCACAATGAAAACGGTGTTTATGATGGCTTAGCTGGTATTTATGATCCTGTTACAGCGACAGTGATAAAAGCCGCTGATAACTGTCAAGAAGGCGATAGTGATGATCCATGTAGCCCAGAGAATACAAATGCTGGACATTTTGAAGAAAACTGGGATATTGACCTCAATGGTATGCACACGCTAGCTGATGGAAAATATAATGGTTTAGTATGTAAAGCGGAAGCAACAACACCAACTGATGGTGACACATTTGAAAGTCTGTGTACTAAAGAACTAGTTGATATTCGTGATTCTTTTGAAATTATTATGTCGGGTAGTACCGCATACAGTAGATTTGTGGTAACAAAAAGTGAACTACGTAATCGCTTTGCTGAAGCATTAGAAGAAACAGTTATAGATGACCCTACAGTATTTACTGATAACGCTATGCAGCTCGCGCAGGATATCGAAGAGTGTAATTATATCTATCGTCAAGCAGATACTCAGTCTGGCGCTATTATCTTGAGATTAGAAGCAACTGATAATACAGATTACTGTGATGTGGGTTCAATTAACATAACTACTGCAGATTCAGGGAATCAGCTATCAGCGTTAACTTTCGCTGTTTATTACTCTGATATATATAATAACCCAATGCCTGCAGGTACCAGCGTAGCTATATCTACTGATAATGGTGAATACAGCGGTACAGATGGTTTTGATATTCGCAATTCAAATGCAACGTTTGCATTTGGTGAAGCTCTATCAGTTAGCCGCGAAGCAGAAGGAAATGATAAAACTGAAGGCTTCTTAACCGTCGAATTTACGACAGGGAAAGGCAACATTTCAACAGCTCAAATTGCAATAAGTGATGATAGTTGATTGCTAATGAGTAGTTTAAAATAAAAAATGCCAACCTTTAGGTTGGCATTTTTGTTTCTGTTCTATATATTCCACATCAATTAATCTAAAAACACTAGTTTGTTTAATTTAACGACAAAAATTGTTCGTTTATTCAGTAAATACTGAAAAGTTTGTATTAAAAGCTTGTAACAACTAGTGTTTGTAGATATACCTATAAATATTCGCGCCGCTTATGTCGGCAAAACACATTTTCAATATTTGGTTAGAAATAGGCAACTATGGGCAAATCGCTAGTAATTGTAGAGTCTCCTGCTAAGGCTAAAACAATTAATAAATATTTAGGTAATGACTTCATCGTAAAGTCCAGTATTGGGCATGTACGAGATTTACCTACTTCAGGTTCGAGCAAAGCTAAAGTGCCGGCAACTAAAACGCCAGCAGAAGTTCGTAAAATGGAACCTGAAGAGAAAGCAGCGTATAAAAAGCAACGAGATTATACAAACTTAGTCGCGCGTATGGGTATAGACCCAAACCAAGGCTGGGATCCGCATTACGAAATACTGCCTGGTAAAGAAAAAGTTGTTCAAGAATTACAAAAGCTGGCTGAAAATGCAGACCAAATATATCTCGCAACGGATTTGGATAGAGAAGGGGAAGCAATTGCTTGGCACCTTCAAGAAATCATTGGTGGTGATCCTGCTAAGTATAAGCGCGTAGTTTTTAACGAAATTACTAAAAACGCAATACAGCAAGCGTTTGAAACACCTGGCGAGCTTAATACTGATATGGTTTATGCTCAGCAAACACGTCGCTTTTTAGATCGTGTTGTTGGCTTTATGGTATCACCTTTGTTGTGGGCTAAAGTGGCCCGTGGACTTTCTGCAGGACGAGTTCAGTCTGTTGCGGTACGTTTATTAGTAGAGCGTGAGCGTGAAATTAAGGCGTTTATCCCTGAAGAATTTTGGGATATTCACGCTGACGTTAAAAATACTGAGTCTGAGTTACGTTTAGAAGTAGCCAAACAAGCAGGAAAGCCTTTTAAGCCTGTAAATGAAGCTCAGGCTAGCGCAGCGGTTAAAAGCCTTGAGAATGCAGAATACAAAGTAATTAGCGTTGAAGAAAAACCAAGTAAAAGTCGCCCAAGTGCGCCATTAATTACTTCAACCATGCAGCAAGCAGCAAGCACACGTTTAGGTTATGGCGTTAAAAAGACCATGATGCTTGCTCAGCGTTTGTATGAAGGCGGGTATATTACGTATATGCGTACTGATTCAACTAATCTTTCGAAAGATGCCGTTGAAATGTGTCGTGAGTATGTAACAAACGAGTTTGGTGCTAAATACTTACCAAAAGATCCAATTAGCTACAGCTCTAAAGGCAATGCACAAGAAGCGCATGAGGCAATACGTCCTTCAAGCGTTACCGTGTTATCTGGTCATGTTGAAGGTGTAGACGCCGATGCTAAAAAGCTGTACGAGCTAATTTGGCGTCAATTTGTAGCGTGCCAAATGGTACCTGCTGAATACGATTTAACAACACTAACTGTTGCAGCTAACGACTTCCAGCTTAAAGCGAAAGGCCGTGTGCTCCGCTTTGATGGTTGGACAAAAGTACAACCTGCAATACGTAAGAAAAACGAAGAAGATCAATCACTACCGGCTGTTAAAGAAGGTGAAGTCCTTACTTTAATCGAACTTGATCCTAAGCAACATTTTACTAAACCGCCAGCGCGCTTTAGTGAAGCAAGTTTAGTAAAAGAGCTTGAAAAACGCGGTATTGGTCGTCCATCTACTTATGCGTCAATTATATCAACGATTCAAGATCGTGGTTATGTACGTGTAGAAAACCGCCGTTTCTTCGCTGAAAAAATGGGTGAAATAGTTACCGATCGCTTGGTTGAAAATTTCACTGATTTAATGAACTTTGATTTTACAGCTAAAATGGAAGGCCGTTTAGATGATATCGCTGAAGGCGAGCGTGTATGGACTCAAGTTCTAGATAAGTTTTATGCTGATTTTTCAACGCAATTAACTGTTGCTAAAGACGAGCCAGAGAACGGTGGCATGCGTCTTAACGAGATGGTTGAAACCGATATTGAATGTCCTACGTGTAGCCGAAAAATGGGTATACGAACGGCATCAACTGGTGTTTTCCTAGGGTGTACTGGTTACAGCCTTCCGCCAAAAGAGCGTTGTACTACAACAATGAACTTGGTGTCGGGTGATGAAGCAGTTGCAGCTGATGTAGAAGATGTAGAAACTGAAAAGTTAATGCAGATGAAGCGTTGTCCTATTTGTGAAACTGCAATGGATTCATACCTAATCGACGAAACCCGTAAATTACATGTGTGTGGTAATAACCCGGCATGTAAAGGGCATATAGTTGAAGAAGGTACCTTTAAAATTAAAGGCTATGACGGACCAATTATCGAATGTGATAAATGTGGCTCTGACATGGAACTTAAATCGGGTCGTTTTGGTAAGTATTTTGGCTGTAATAATGACGAGTGTAAAAACACACGTAAACTACTTAAAAGTGGCGAAGCTGCTCCACCAAAAGAAGATCCTGTTCACATTACTGAGTTAGAGTGTGAAAAGTCAGATGCGTATTTCGTATTACGTGATGGCGCCGCTGGTATATTCTTAGCTGCAAATACTTTTCCTAAGTCTCGTGAAACACGTGCACCTAAGGTAGAAGAGTTAAAACGCTTTAGAGACCGTATCTCGCCTAAGTTTTATTACTTAGCAGATGCACCTGCTAAAGATCCTGATGGTAATCTTGCTGTTGTACGCTACAGCCGTAAAAATAAAGCTCAGTATGTTATGACTGAAGTTGACGGTAAAGCTACTGGCTGGACTGCTCATTATGAAGCAGGTAAATGGACAGAAGAAGCGAAGAAAAAGGCAGCACCTAAAAAGAAAGCTGCTGCAAAAAAGGCACCAGCTAAAGCAAAGCCTAAAGCGAAAGCTAAAAAAGAAGATGAATAAGCACGTTATCGCTTATTCATAACTTTTTATAGGTTTTAAAAAACCATAAAAAAACCGGAATGCACAGCTTGTGTCTATTCCGGTTTTTTTGTGCCTAGTTAAATGTTTTCGCAACGGCTTTATTAGCAGTACATTCAACTAAGCGTATTGGAGATACCAATTTTATTAAAAAATGGTCATTATATTGCACTAAATAACCCACTCACTGCGTTAAAAAACATTCATATAAAACAACTATATGTCATGCTATTTCACTTGCTATTGAGCTATTTTCTTAGCGCTAAAATAGATCACTAATTTAATGCAATTGGTATGATTAAATCTTAACAGAAGATACTTTTTTATAGCCTTCAGATTCAAGCTCATCATTTACGCATTTTAATACGTAGGCATTTAGCTCTTCATTGCTTACGTCATCATCTTTAGCCCAGTTAACACACATTTCTGTGTATTCTTTTACCATTTCGGCTGAAGCTGTTGGCGCATCGTCTGCTACCGCGTAAGTCGCAGATACTGCAAATAGTGGAGCTACGATTAATGCTAGCAATGCTTTTTTCATTCGTTTATTCCTAAAAAAATGGTGTGATGACTGATTTACCCAGTTTAAGATTAGGTTTAAATCAGTAGTGCCCAATCCAGAACAACTCTGTTGGTATACTGATTTTTAAACGAAAACGAAATAAAAGATAACGAAATTTTTTTATCGTGAGGATGAGTAATTTACTTGTCAGGATTTCGCAGCATTGTGTTGCAGTGGTTTATAAGCTAAGGTCGCTTTTTTAATTAAAAGACAAATCAATGTCATCACACACCCCTAATAAAAAACCACGCCAAGCTAATAAAGTAGAGCATGCATTAGAATCTTTTATTTTTAAAGGGCGTTGGCTACTAGCCCCATTTTTTGTGGGTTTACTATTTGCAGTTGTACTGTTGTTAATAAAGTTTTTTAAGCAGCTTTATTTAATGGGTATTGCGACATTTACAGCAACAAATCAAGAGTTACTTGTCGGTATTCTAACTTTAGTTGATACGGCATTATTAGCGGGGTTATTGCTGATCATTATATTTAGCGGTTACGAGAACTTTGTTTCTAAGCTTAATATTGATAATCATGAAGACAGACCATCTTGGATGGGAAAAGTTGGTTTTTCAGGTCTAAAGATGAAATTAATAAGTGCGATAGTCGCTATTTCTGCTGTTGAGTTATTAAAAGTATTTATAAACTCAGGCGCATATCCAAGTGATGAGCTACTTTGGAAAGTGACTATTCATGTTACGTTTGTAATGTCAGGCGTTTTATTTGCTTTAACTGACTACTTAAACAGTAAAACCCAAAGTCATTAGAAAAATTAAACGCACAAAAAAGCCCAAGTAATTTACTTGGGCTTTTTATGTTTAGAGCTTAGCTGTAATATTAAGTGTAATTATTGATGTCATTAACACTTTGCATAAAAGCAAGCGAAAGGCTCAAGCGTAAGTGTGTCTTGGCTTAATTTTGCGCTGTGGTGGCTAAGCTCATTATATTCTTTAACGATTGATGTGGGCATATCAATACTTGTTTGTTGAGAGCTTAGATTAAATATGCACAGCATTTTTTTCGGTCCAAGCGTTCTATAAAAAGCAAGCACAGGCTCAGGCGTTTCAATAAACTCAATATCACCCTCTAGTAAAACAGTTTGGCTTTTGCGCCACGCCATAAACTCACGATAGGCGTTTAAAATTGAGTTGCTATCATTAGTTTGCACAGCGACTGATTGCTGTTTGTGTGCATCATCAACAGGTAGCCAAGGTTTTACGTCACTAAAACCCGCATGAGGTGAATCAACTTGCTCCCAAGGCATTGGCGTTCTACAGCCATCACGCCCTTTAAAGTTAGGCCAAAATGTAATGCCGTATGGGTCTTGTAAGTCTTCAAAGGCAACAGATGCTTCACCTAAACCAAGCTCTTCACCTTGGTACATACACACACTGCCACGAAGGGAAGCAAGTAGGGCGGTTAGCATTTTACATTGCTGAGGGTTTATTTCGCCATTTTCACTCCAGCGACTTGCTACGCGCTCTACATCATGGTTGCTAAATGCCCAACACGGCCAACCCTCAGTCATACGTTGTTCAAGAGTTTGAACCGTAGTTCTAATATATTCACTTGAATAATCATTTGTTAAGAGCTCAAAGCTATATCCCATGTGCAGCTTATCGCCACCTTGGGTGTACTGCGCCATTGTCGCCAATGAATCTTCTGATGAGATTTCGCCAAGCGATACAGTACCTGGGTATTTATTAAGTAATGTGCGAATGTCTTGCATAAACTCAATATTTTCTGGCTGAGTGTTGTTGTAGTAATGATACTGAAATGCGTATGGGTTATCTTCACTAAAACCACGACCCTGGCGCTTATCTTTTGGTTTAGCTGGGTTATCGCGAAGTTGTGCATCGTGATAACAAAAGTTAATAGCATCTAATCTAAAGCCATCAACGCCTTTTTTAAGCCAAAACTCTACGTTATCAAGTACAGCTTGTCTTACGTCAGGATTATGAAAGTTTAAATCGGGTTGTTCGGTTAAAAAGTTATGCAAATAATATTGCCCACGGCGAGGTTCCCACTGCCACGCGCCACCACCAAAAATAGACAGCCAATTATTAGGTGATGTGCCGTCATCTTTAGCTTCAGCCCAAACATACCAATCCGCTTTATCGTTATTTTGATTTTCGCGGCTATCTGTAAACCATTGGTGTTGATCTGATGTATGGCTTAGTACTTGGTCAATTATAATTTTAATGTTGCGATCGTGGGCTTGGCTAATAAGTTCATCAAAATCGTTTAAATCACCAAAAAGCGGGTCAATGTCACGGTAGTCACTAATATCGTAGCCAAAGTCTTTCATCGGCGATTTGAAAAAAGGTGAAATCCAAATTGCATCAACGCCTAAGCTTTTAATGTAATCAATACGATTAATAATCCCTTTTAAGTCACCAATACCATCGTTGTTGCTATCTTGAAAGCTACGCGGATAAACTTGATAAATAACCGCACCTTTATACCACTGCTTTTGGGTCATGCTTTTCTCCGTCATTCCACACAGTATTTAGACTATTCTTCATTGTGATTACGATTAATCACGTTATTTTCAAAAAGCATACGTGAAGCCTGTAATTCTGTAAAAAGTCTGCATACGTATGCACTAAAAATAATGCAATAAAATTATTTAAAATAAGCGCTTAGCGCATCTTTAGCGGTGTTCGTTTTGTGTGTTTAAT
>NZ_PJBR01000223.1:0-12178 GCF_002863625.1 Pseudoalteromonas sp. MelDa3
CATTGAATTAATTCAACATCTCTTAAATTAAAAACCAGGCATAAAAAAACCCAACCGAAGTTGGGTTTTTCAAACAAATGCTAAAAAGTTAAATTACTTCTTTTTAACTGCTTTTTTGTTTGGTAAGTCAGTGATCGAACCTTCAAAAATTTCAGCTGCAAGGCCGATTGATTCATTCAATGTAGGGTGAGCATGAATAGTAAGCGCTAAGTCTTCACCATCAGCACCCATTTCAATACCTAAACCGATTTCGCCAAGCATTTCGCCCGCGTTAATACCGATCATAGCACCACCGATTATACGGCCACTTTCTTTATCAAAAATAAGTTTAGTAGAACCTTCAGTACGAGATGATGCAATAGCACGGCCAGATGCTGCCCACGGGAATACCGCAGTTTCAATTTTTAGGCCTTGCTCTTTTGCTTCTTTCTCAGTAACACCTACCCAAGCGATTTCTGGGTCAGTATACGCAATCGAAGGAATACATTTAGGGTCGAAGAAATGCTTCTGACCAGAAATAACTTCTGCAGCAACATGACCTTCATGAACCGCTTTATGCGCAAGCATAGGCTGGCCAACTAAGTCACCAATTGCAAAAATATGGCTTACGTTAGTACGTAATTGCTTATCAACATTAATAAAGCCACGCTCATCAACGTTTACGCCCGCTTTTTCAGCATCAAGTAAGTTACCGTTTGGAGTACGGCCAACTGCAACAAGCACTTTGTCGTAACGTACAGGTTCTGCTGGTGCGTTTTTACCTTCAAACGTTACGTATAAGCCATCTTTTTTAGCTTCAACACCAACAACTTTAGTTGAAAGCATTACGTTGAATTTTTTGCTTACGTATTTTTGGTAAATTTTGATAATGTCTTTATCAGCTGCTGGAACTAATTGGTCAGCAAATTCTACAACATCAATTGCAGAACCTAGTGCACGGTAAACCGTACCCATTTCAAGACCGATAATACCACCACCAAGTACAAGTAGTTTTTCTGGTACATCTTTAAGCTCTAGCGCGCCAGTTGAATCAATTACACGGTCATCTTGTGGGATGAAAGGTAAGTTAACTGGTTTAGAACCTGCTGCAATAATCGCGTTATCAAACGTGATAGTTGTAGAGTCTTTCTCGCCTTCAACTACTAAAGTATTGCTGCCAGTGAATTTGCCGTAACCAGATACAACTTTCACTTTACGCATTTTAGCCATGCCCTCTAGTCCACCAGTTAACTGGCCAACTACAGAATCTTTCCAAGTACGAACTTGGTCAAGATCGATCTTTGGTGCGCCAAAAGTAACACCATGAGATGACATTTCAGCTGCATCATCAATCACTTTAGCTACGTGTAAAAGTGCTTTTGAAGGAATACAACCAACATTAAGACATACGCCGCCTAATGTTTCACGAGATTCTACCAATGTAACTTCTAAGCCCAAGTCAGCAGCGCGGAATGCCGCAGAGTAACCACCAGGACCACCGCCTAGTACAACAACTTGAGTTTTTAATTCGTTGCTCATGCTATTACCTTAATTGTTTGAACGGGACACTGCCCTAAAGTTTAACTGCCATGTTTCTGCAAGGCAGAAAGTGAGAGCAGATCACAAATTTGTGCAAAGATTGTATCATTGCAAATGGTAAAAATCCCAGCTAAAAACAACTGGCTGGGATTTGATTCTATTCATCGTCCAGCGATTACATCACCAATTGGCGAATATCGCTCATGTAACTTGCAAGAGTCACAGTAAAGCGTGCAGCTAAGGCTCCGTCAATAACCCTATGGTCGTATGACATAGACAGCGGAACCATTAGTTTTGGTTCAAACTCTTTGCCATTCCATTTAGGTTTCATTTCAGATTTAGACACACCTAAAATAGCCACTTCTGGTGCATTAACAATCGGCGTAAATGCCGTACCGCCAATACCGCCAAGGCTAGAAATAGTAAAACAACCACCTTGCATATCAGACGATGTAAGCTTCCCGTCACGTGCTTTAACAGATACTTCCATTAATTCGCGTGATAGTTCAATAATGCCTTTTTTATCAACATCTTTAAACACTGGTACAACTAAACCATTTGGCGTATCAACTGCAACACCAATGTTAATGTACTTTTTAAGGATTAAGCTTTCGCCGTCCTCAGAAAGCGATGAGTTGAATTTTGGAAATTCAGCAAGTGCTTTTGCAGCTGCTTTCATTACAAACACAAGCGGCGTAATTTTAACACCCAGCTTTTTCTTCTCGCTAAGCACATTTTGCTCTTTACGGAATACTTCAAGGCTTGTGATATCTGCTTCGTCAAACTGTGTAACATGTGGGATTTGCACCCAGTTACGGTGTAAGTTTTTGCCTGATAGCTTTTGAATACGAGACAGCTTTTGCTCTTCAATTTCGCCAAACTTAGCAAAATCAACTTTAGGCCATGGAATAAGACCAAGCTCGCTACCACCAGCGCTACTACCTGCTGACAATTGACCAGACTCAACTTGCTTAACTAAGTTTTTAACATAGTTTTGCACGTCTTCTTTAACTATACGGGCTTTGCGACCAGTGCCTTTAACATTAGCTAGGTTAATACCAAACTCACGCGCTAAACGGCGAACAACAGGTGATGCATGAGCATACGCGCTGTTTTCTGTGAAGCTTTCATTACTTGCTTTTGCTGGTGCTGCTTGAGCCGGTGCCGACTCAGTTTTAGCCGCAGCTGCAGGTGCTGATTTTTCAGCTGGTGCAGGTGCTGCTACTGGCGCGCTGCCTGCAACTTCAAATACAAAAATTAATGAGCCTGTCGATACTTTATCGCCAGCGGCTACTTTAATTTCTTTAACTGTACCTGCAAATGGAGCTGGTACTTCCATTGCAGCTTTGTCGCCTTCAACGTTTAAGATTGATTGATCTTCTTCAACCGTATCGCCAACTGCAACCATAATTTCAGTTACTTCAACTTCATCGCCACCAATATCAGGTACATTAACTTCTTTAGTACTTGGTGCTGCGTTTGCTGTTGAGCTAGCTGCTGGCGCTTCTACAGGAGCCGACTCTTTAGCCGGTGCTGCAGATTCACTTCCTGCTACTTCAAAAACAAACACTAATGAGCCTGTTTTAACTGTATCGCCAGCGGCGACTTTAATTTCTTTAACTATACCGGCAAATGGAGCTGGAACTTCCATTGCTGCCTTGTCGCCTTCCACGTTTAAGATAGATTGCTCTTCTGAAACGGTATCACCAACAGCAACCATGATTTCAGTTACTTCAACTTCATCATCGCCAATGTCTGGTACGGTTACTTCTTTAGTTGAAGAACCTGTAGAAGCAGCAGGTGCTGCCTCTTCAGATTTAGCTGGAGCAGCAGCTGATGCTTTTTCTTCACCAGTGCTTTCACTCTCGCCTTCAAACAAAAATACTAAAGAGCCAGTTGTAACGGTGTCGCCAACGTTTACTTTAATCTCTTTCACTGTACCCGCTTGCGAAGCAGGTATTTCCATTGATGCTTTGTCGCCTTCAACATTAAGTAATGATTGGTCAACATCTACTTTGTCGCCAACGCTTACTAATATTTCGGTTACTTCTACTTCGTCGTCACCAATATCTGGTACTTTAATTTCAATACTCATTGCAAACCTCTTATGCGTACAGTGGGTTAAGTTTGTTAGTGTCGATGTTGAACTTTTTAAGTGCTTCAACAACTACTGACTTCTCAACTTCACCGCGTTTAGCAAGTTCAGATAACGTAGCAACAACAACGTAGCCCGCGTTAACTTCAAAGTGACGACGTAGGTTTTCACGGCTATCAGAACGACCGTAACCATCGGTACCTAACACTTTGTAGTTGCTGCTTGGAATGAATGAACGCGCTTGTTCTGCGTAGTTTTTCATGTAATCCGTTGCTGCAACAGTCACAGAGTCGTTTAATACGCTTGTGATGAATGCTGTTTTTTGCTCGCCTTCAGGGTTAAGCATATTGAAACGTTCAACATCTTGACCTTCACGCGTTAATTCATTGAAAGACGTAACAGAGAACACGTCAGACGCAATGCCATACTCTTCGCTTAGAATCGCAGCTGCTTTACGTACTTCAGTCATAATAGTACCTGAGCTTAATAGCTGTACGTTGGCTTTTTTACCTTCGTAACTTTCAAGCTTGTAAATACCTTTACGAATACCTTCTTCAGCGCCTTCTGGCATAGCTGGCTGATGGTAGTTTTCGTTCATAAGCGTTAGGTAGTAGTAAATATTTTCTTGGTCATCACCGTACATACGACGAATACCGTCTTGTACAATAACCGCTACTTCAAACGCGTAAGTTGGGTCATAAGAAATACAGTTAGGAACCGTATTAGCAAGAATATGACTGTGACCATCTTCGTGTTGCAAGCCTTCACCATTTAACGTTGTACGACCCGCAGTAGCACCTAATAAGAAACCACGTGCTTGTTGATCGCCCGCCATCCATGCCATGTCACCAACGCGTTGGAAACCAAACATAGAGTAGTAAATGTAGAATGGGATCATTGGTAAATCGTTAGTGCTGTATGAAGTTGCAGCAGCAACCCATGACGACATTGCACCTAACTCATTAATACCTTCTTGAAGCACTTGCCCTGATACAGTTTCTTTGTAGTAAGAAACAATATCACGATCCTGTGGCGTATAGTTTTGGCCATGCGGATTGTAAATACCAATTTGACGGAATAAACCTTCCATACCAAATGTACGCGCTTCATCTGCAATAATTGGTACGATGTTTTTACCAATGCCTTTATCTTTTAATAAGATATTAAGTGCACGAACAAAGCCCATAGTGGTTGAAATATCACGTTTTTGCTCTTCAAGTAGCGGCTTAAACGCGTCTACTTCTGGCAACGTAAGTTTTTCACTAAAACGTGGAATACGCTTAGGTGTATAACCTTTAAGTTCATCACGACGAGCATGTAGGTATTTATACTCAGGTGAACCTTCTTCAAGCTCTAAATAAGGTAGTTCTGCAAGTTGCTCTTCAGATACTAAATCATCAAGACCAAGGCGTGAACGTAAATGCGCAACATGCGACATGTCCATTTTTTTCACTTGGTGCGCAATGTTTTTACCTTCAGCTGCTTCACCCATGCCGTAACCTTTTACAGTTTTAGCAAGAATTACAGTTGGACGGCCTTTAGTGTCTTCTGCTTTTTTAAATGCAGCAAATAATTTTGATGACTCATGACCACCACGCTTAAGCGCGAAAATTTCGTCATCTGTCATGTCAGCAACAAGTGCTGCTGTTTCTGGGTAACGACCAAAGAAGTTTTCACGTACGTACGCGCCATCTTTAGCTTTATATGTTTGGTAATCGCCATCAACAGTTTCGTTCATTAACTGTAGTAATTTACCCGTTGTGTCTTTAGCTAGAAGAATATCCCAACCGCTGCCCCACACTAGTTTAATTACGTTCCAGCCAGCGCCTTTAAACAAGCCTTCTAGCTCTTGAATAATTTTACCGTTACCCATAACTGGGCCGTCTAAACGCTGTAAGTTACAGTTAACTAAGTAACAAAGGTTATCTAGTTTTTCACGTGCAGCAAAAGAAATAGCACCACGCGATTCTGGCTCATCCATTTCACCGTCACCTAAAAACGCGTATACACGTTGGTTTTTAGTATCTTTTAAGCCACGACCATCTAAGTATTTCAAGAAGCGCGCTTGGTAAATAGACGAAATAGGACCTAAGCCCATTGATACCGTAGGGAACTGCCAAAATTCAGGCATTAACTTAGGGTGTGGGTACGATGGTAAGCCTTCGCCATCAACTTCTTGGCGGAAGTTATCTAGTTGTGCAGCCGATAAACGACCTTCAACAAATGCACGTGCATAAATACCAGGAGAAATATGACCTTGGTAATAAACTAAGTCACCACCGTCTACATCATTTGGCGCTTTAAAAAAGTGGTTAAAACACACTTCATAAAATGCAGCAGATGATTGGTAAGACGCCATATGGCCGCCTAAGTCGAGATCTTTTTTAGATGCACGTAGAACGATCATAATCGCGTTCCAACGTATAATTGAACGAATACGACGCTCAAGATTTACATCACCCGGGTAAGCAGGTTCTTGATCTACAGGAATAGTATTAACGTAGTTCGTGGTAATACCCGTTGGCATATCAACGCCGTCTAAACGGGCTTGCTCTAATACTTGCTCAAGTAAAAACTGAGCTCGTTCAACACCTTCTTCGCGCACAACTGATTCAAGAGCTTGTAACCACTCTTGTGTTTCTAGCGCGTCTACGTCAATTTTATTGACTTCAGACATATGGAGGTTTCCTTATGTTTAAAATACGAATATTGTTAATTTAATATCACAGCTACTTAATTTGTGTGTTCAAAGTAGTTATGTACTAACTTAATTTTGTTTAGTGCGTCTTAAACTACGTTCAATTCGCGAATGTTCTTTGCTTGCTTCAAGTAGTGCTTCTTCGATAAATGCTAAGTGCGCATTACTTGCTAAACGGGCTTGTTCTGGATTACCGTCAATAACGGCATCCATTAATAAACGCCTGTGTTGGGCTAATTGACTGCTAATATCTGACTTTTTTAATAAAACAGTTAAATTTTGCAATACATTTTGCTCAAGCAGCGCTTTCATGCCTCTTACTAAATGCAGTAAAACCACATTATGCGAGGCTTCTGCCACGCTAAAGTGAAATGCATTAATTGCTTTTGCTTTTTGCTGTAAATCATCATTAACGAGGGCAATTTTATCAAAGCTTTCTTTCACTTTACTAAAATCGTTGCTGGTTCCGCGCAGTGCCGCGTAGTAAGCAGCAATCCCTTCTAATGCATGACGAAATTCAAGTAAATCAAACTGCGACTCAGGGTGTTTACTAATCAAATCAAAAAGTGGATCAGTAAGCCCTTCTTCGAGCTGATTTTTTACAAACGTGCCGCCACCTTGGCGACGCGTAACTAAACCTTTCGCTTCTAATTTTTGAATTGCCTCACGCAGTGACGGGCGAGACACTTCAAATTGCTTTGCTAGTTCACGCTCTGGTGGCAACTTTTCACCTGGTGCTAACGAGCCTTCAAGAATCATGTTCTCGAGTTGCTGTAAAATAACATCAGATAACTTTGCTGCTTTGATCTTTAAAGACATGAATCAACGTCCGCGTTGTATAAATACCAAGAGCCCATAAAGCGGGGCTTTGAGTAGTATGATTTACCCAAAAGGTAAATTGGTCATACCAAAAATTTTCAATACGGTATCAAAAACCTTATTAGCTGTCAATTTACAGGTAATTTGAGCAATTAAAGTAGCGTAACGCATTTTGAACGAAGATTAAACAATGCGCAATTTACAAAAATTGTTATAACGTTAATAGGATGAAAACAATTGGTCTGACCAGAAAAATAGAGTGTTAACTCTAGTTGAATTTATTAAAGAAATTAACAACAGGATAAAAGTGCCAAAGAAATAGCAGCCATTTACACACGATCAGTCAACTAAATATAAAACATAATGCGCGCTATAAAATTTCGACCACGCAATATCGTAGCAGCGAGTTTACCCCGCGATTATTGTGCAAACAATTACCCAACCGAAAAACACATGCGCGATATAAAATCGCGACTACGCAATATCGTAGCAGCGGGTTTACCCCGCGACTATTGTGCAAACAATTACCAAAACGTAAAACACAATGCGCGATGTAAAATCGCGACTACGCAATATCGTAGCAGCGGGTTTAACCCGCGACTATTGTGCAAGTAATTACCTAAACGTAAAACACAATGCGCGATATAAAATTTCGATCACGCAATATCATAGCAGCGGGTTTACCCCGCGACATTTGGCAACTAATCTCCCAACCAAAAAAACACGATGCGCGATATAAAATCGCGACTACGCAATATCGTAGCAGCGGTTTTACCCCGCGACTATTGTGCAAGTAATTACCTAAACGTAAAACACAATGCGCGATGTAAAATCGCGACTACGCAATATCGTAGCAGCGGGTTTACCCCGCGACTATTGTGCAAGTAATTACCTAAACGTAAAACACAATGCGCGATGTAAAATCGCGGCTACGCAATATCGTAGCAGCGGGTTTACCCCACGACTATTGTGCAAGTAATTACCTAAACGTAAAACACAATGCGCGATGTAAAATCGCGACTACACAATATCGTAGCAGCGGGTTTATCCCGCGACTATTGTGCAAGTAATTACCTAAACGTAAAACACAATGCGCGATGTAAAATCGCGACTACGCAATATCGTAGCAGCGGGTTTACCCCGCGACTATTGTGCAAGTAATTACCTAAACGTAAAACACAATGCGCGATGTAAAATCGCGGCTACGCAATATCGTAGCAGCGGGTTTAACCCGCGACTATTGTGCAAACAATTACCAAAACGTAAAACACAATGCGCGATGTAAAATCGCGACTACGCAAATTTATAAAAATTGCATATGCTTTAAATTCGTGGGTCTGTGATTGCTAAAATACGGGTATGTTATGCATCGTTCATATTTATTACGAAAGGGAAGAGTATCAAAAGCAAACCACTATTATGCTATTACACTGGTTTGTCATAAGCGAAATAACCTACTCATAAGCTTAATAATTAATAGAGCTATTATCAATGAAATGAGGAAGTTAGAAAGAGAGCAACTGATTAAATCAAATACTTTCGTGATAATGCCAAACCATATTCATTGGTTACTACAATTATCCGATAGCGTAACATTAAGCGAGGTAATTAGAAGCTTCAAAGGACGCTCAGCCACGGTGTATAGAAAATTTGGCAGACAAAAGCTTTGGCAAAAAGGGTTTTATGATCACTTAATAAGAAATACCGAAGATTTAAATAGCTGTGCTAGATACATAGTCGCAAACCCTTTGCGTGCAAATTTAATAGAAAATATTGCAGACTACCCATATTGGGATAGTATTTATCTAAACTCGTAGCAGCGGTTTTACACCGTGACATTTGGCAACTAATCGCCTAACCAAAAAACACAATGCGCGATATAAAATTGCGACTATGCAATCGTAGCAACGGGTTTACCCCGCGAAATTAGGCAACTAATCTCCAACCAAAAACACAATGCGCGATATAAAATCGCGACTACGCAATATCGTAGCAGCGGGTTTACCCCGCGACATTTGTGCAAGTAATTACCTAAACGTAAAACACAATGCGCGATGTAAAATCGCGACTACGCAAATATCGTAGCAGCGGGTTTACCCCGCGACATTTAGCAACTAATCGCCCAACCAAAACACACAAATGCGCGATATAAAATCGCAACTACGCAATATCGTAGCAGCGGGTTTATCCCGCGACATTTAGCAACTAATCTCCTAACTAAAAAAACACAATGCGCGATGTAAAATCGCGACTACACAATATCGTAGCAGCGGGTTTACCCCGCGACATTTGGCAACTAATCTCCCAACCAAAAAACACGATGCGCGATATAAAATCGCGACTACGCAATCGTAGCAATGGGTTTACCCCGCGACATTTGGCAACTAATCGCCCAACCGAAAACACAATGCGCGATATAAAATCGCGACTACGATAGCCCGCCAAATAATGTAAGTAGTGCTATAAGTACTAAGTAAAATAATACATTGCGCTTAACAAGCTTAATCATACAAGTGGCTTCGTAGGTACAGCCGTAATAACGCTTTTCAACTTGCTCTGCAGCCAGCGCAGTACATGTTACTACTTCTCGGTTTGGAGATTTAAAGTTAAGTACGTAACGTAGCCAACAGCTTGTGCCTTTATTAAAGTTACCTATTACTAAATAACCAAAGCTGGTAATACGTGCAGGTAACCAGTCGAGCCAAAACAATAGTTTATGTATAAGTTTAAAACGCTTAGCAAATATTACTTTATGATCTTCTCGTACTAAATCAGCTAAAGTACGTACCAGTGCATATAAAACCGCACCTGGCGCGCCTAAAACAACGAACCAAAAAATAACCGCACAGTAAAATCTAAAGTTTACCCACGCCAATGTTTGCCCAAAGGTTTCGCCACCATCTTGATCATCAGTACGCTTTTGACCTATTTGCAACGCATATAAAGATGCAGCAGTACCGTCATCTCGCGTTAACGCATTTAAATACGACTTATATAAAGCACGCTGCTTAGCACAACCAAAGCAAACCAAAAGCACCGCGATATTAATGCCCAACTGCCACAAAACAAAATCAGATAAACAATAAATTAGTGCCATCGCAATCACTGGAAGTAAAAGCCAAATTAAAAAGCCCGGTGCTGAGCTAAATAAGCCCTTATCACCAAGTAATTTATTAGAGCGATTTAAATAACCATTTGCGTAATAACTTATCTGCCAGTAATTAGACCGAGCGCCTAAGCGCTCTAGTATTAATGCAATTATTATAGAAACTAAAATCATGGGAATAACTCTCTTAACTTAGCTGTTCAAGCATATTAAAAAACAATGGCCAATTAAAGCTACTACCAGGATCGGTTTTACGCCCTGGAGCAATATCGCAATGTCCAACAATACGCGAAGGGGTAATTTTTGGATAGCGTTGCATTATAGATTTACTAATAATAGTTAATGTTTTGTACTGCGCTAAAGAATATGGTGCGGTGTCGGTACCTTCAAGCTCAATGCCAATGCTAAAGTTATTACACGCAGGCGCGTCCTCAAACTCAGATTGGCCTGCATGCCAAGCACGCTTTTCAAAAGGCACATATTGTATAGCCTCACCGGTGCGCTTTATAAAACAATGGGCCGATACACGTAAACTCTTTAAGTCACTAAAACTTGGATGAGCATTACAGTCAATGCTACCCATAAATAAGTCATCAACGAAAGGTGTACCAAACTGCCCTGCTGGCAATGATATATTGTGAATCACCAATAAAGAAATATCAGCCTCATCAGGGCGCTCATCAAAATGCGAACAAGGCCGCTGCGCTACCGTACTTAAAACACCGTTTAAATCTATTTTCATGATACGTTTATTATATAAATATCAAGAGATACATAGTACTGATGCTAAAGGATTTATTAAAAAAATGATAGTAACAAGCGAGGTATAAAACCTCACCTACAAATAATTCAAACCCACACGTAGGTACGAATTTACGTCCGCCCATGTAAAGTAACTTTCGAAATTAAAAGCGAGGTATAAAACCTCACCTACAGATAATAAAACCCACACGTAGATACTAATTTACTATACGCGCTTATCTTTATATTGGCGAAAAGGCAATCGCTTCTCTTTCTTTTATAAACATAGTAAAATTTGCTTAATTTATTAACGCTTATGAGCATCCTATGTCTATTTCGCACACCCTCATTACTCAACTAGTCACTCTTGCACTTGACGAAGATCTAAATTATCAAACAGCTCAAGAAGGCGATATTACCGCGCAGCTTATCCCTCAGAGCGAGCAAGCCAACGCAAAAGTAATCACCCGCGAAGACTGCATTTTTTGCGGAAAAGACATCATCCTTGAAGTATTCAAACAAGTAGACCCAAGCGTTAAAGTTAATGTACTAATAAACGACGGCGACGCAGTTAAAGCAAACAGCACATTATTTACCGCTATTGGCTCGGCTCGTTCAATATTAACTGCCGAACGAACTGCACTTAACTTTGTGCAAACGTTATCGGGTACAGCCACTACTACAGCACATTATGTAAAAGAATTAAGTGGTACAACAACGCAACTACTCGATACACGCAAAACCATACCTGGTCTGCGCGCTCTTCAAAAATACGCAGTAAAATGTGGCGGGGGTGCAAACCATCGTATTGGATTATTTGACGCTTTTTTAATTAAAGAAAATCACATAGCAGCTTGTGGCACAATAAACAAAGCCGTAGCTCAAGCTAAACAAAACCACCCAAACAAACCTGTTGAAGTAGAAGTAGAATCACTCCCTGAACTTAAGCAAGCAATTGAAGCTGGCGCCGACATAATTATGCTAGACAACTTTAGCGTAGAGCAAATTAAGCAAGCAGTAATTTTAACCAACAAACGCGCCAAACTAGAGGTTTCAGGCAATATGACCCTAGAAACACTCAAAACTTATTCACAAGCAGGCGTTGATTTTATATCAAGCGGAGCGTTAACAAAAAACTTACAATCAATCGATTTATCGATGCGTTTTGAACAATTTTAAAGCAATAACTGCCAATTAATAC
>NZ_PJBR01000225.1:0-12000 GCF_002863625.1 Pseudoalteromonas sp. MelDa3
TGAAAAACAAAATTAACCTCGAGTGAATGTCAATTAAGTTTGCCGTCCAATTTTGTTGATTTTTTTTCACTTTTGAGCCGTTTATTGCTTTGTTAATCTTCGAACCTGAATTTTTACCTACGTAAAAACACTAAAAATTTACACAGGGCAACACACAAGATGAGCAAAAAATTAGCGACACTGATTAGCGCAAGTATTGTATTCGCACCCGCTGTCTCGGCGGTAGAGTTATACAAAGATGACAAAAACACTCTTGAAGTAGGTGGATATCTTGATGTGCGTGTAATTAACACACAAAACGAAACCGAAGTTGTTAACGGTACGTCGCGCATTAACTTTGGTTTTACTAGAGAGCTAAAGAAAGATTGGACTGCCCTTGCTCTTGTAGAATGGGGAGTAAACCCTGTTGGTAGTAGCGATATTATTTATAACAATCGTTTTGAGTCAATTCAGGACGAATTTTTGTATAACCGCTTAGGTTACGCAGGCCTTTCACACGAAAAGTACGGTCAACTTACCATTGGTAAACAATGGGGTGCATGGTACGACGTAGTTTATGGAACAAATAATAGCTTTGTATGGGATGGTAATGCAGCAGGTGTTTACACTTATAACAAAGACGATGGCGCTGTAAATGGCACTGGCCGTGGTGATAAGTTAGTCCAGTACCGCAATAGCTATAACGATTTTAGCTTTGCAGTACAAGCGCAGCTTAAAAACAGCGAGTTTTATACCTGTGACGTAAGCGAGATTTCAGAAGAAGAATGCGAAACGCTTTGGAACTCTGGCGATAGTGCAGCTCAAGAAGTTGAATTTAACTACACATTTGGTGCGTCTGTAACTTATACCCCTACCGATATGCTAACGCTTACGGCAGGTGTTAACCGAGGTGAGTTTGATTTAACGTTTGGTGATGGCTCTACTCGTAATGTTGAAGATTTAATTTATGGTGCCGGTATTATGTGGGGCAGCATTGATAAGCGCGGCCTTTACGTTGCTGCCAACGTAAATAAAAACAAAAACCACGACACAGATAACATTGGTCGCTTAATTAAAGACGCAATTGGTATAGAAACATTCGCATCATACCGTTTTGATAACGACTTTCGCCCTTTTATTGCCTACAACGTGTTTGATGCCGGCGATGATTACGTAATTCAGCCAAACTTTAACGCCGATCCTAACGATGTATTTAAGCGTCAGTTTGCTGTTATTGGCCTTCATTACCTAATTGACGAAGCCACTATTGCCTACATAGAAGCGCGTAAGGACTTTAGTGACTTCGAAAGTGATAACAACGATCAACAAGCACAAATGGAGCAGTCGGAAGACGACGGTATAGCATTTGGTTTTAGATATAAGTTCTAAATATAAGCTCTAAATATAAGTTTAAAAACGACTACAACTTCCCTAAGCACAACCCTTTTAGCCCTTTTAACTTTTTTAACTGGGCTTTTTTTATTCCGCCATGCTTTGTTGAATACTTGGTTTTGCATTTAAGGCTATTTCAACAAATGCATTAACAGCCGCACTGGTATTGTTTTTTTAATGTGTAATACCATCAACTCACGATGCCCCTATTTTTACGTCTACCGTTTGCTGCCCAATACAATGAACGAGCAAAATTTTAACGAATCACAAATAGGTTAACTACTCGCATCTATATCTTTATTGGCTGAAGTTACCGTAGACTTGATTATTTGCACTACCTTCCTGATTACTTTTTTTCAATTTGGCTCTATTGCAAAGTTTAGCATTATAACAAAATTAAGTATGATGTGTTCCCTTACTGTAAAGCCACCAGCTAACTTATATTAATTGCATTCAGAGTATATAAAGATGGTGAAACTATATTGAAATTGCAAAGTGCTTGCACTGATTATTGCTGATCACAAAGGCGTAAGGCTAATTAAAAGCAGTAACAAATAGGTGTGATATATGCTCATAGGTACTGCCTGTATTCTAACTCAACACCTGCGCACTGTATATAAACACAGTGCGCGTATTTACTGTGTAAAAATAAATTAAAACAACTCCCTTTGTAAGTCGTTAATAACATTAAACTAAGTAAAGTGCTATGAAACTGATTCGTTATCATAAATAGTTAAAACACCGGTAGCTGTATATGCATACAGCTACCGGTTATACCTATCTAACCTACTTTTTAATAAACTTACTAAAACCAGCTAATGCCTTTGATACACTCAGTGTTGGATTATCTGAATGCTCAGCACCTTCGTTTATAGCGCTTTGCCACACAAGGTTATTATTAGGGTTTGCTGTTAAAGCAGACTCTAAATTATCAAACGCTTTTAACATTAACGGATGCTCTGCTCCACCCACCGAAAGGTATAAATAAGTAGGCGACTTAATTTTATTTGCTTGAGTAGTTAAAAATGCTTCTACATTATTAACCACTGTCATATCGTCATACCAAGCCGCTGGGCTAAAGGCAAAGTAGCCATTAAACAGTTCAGGCCTTGTATGCAGTGTATAAAGTACAAAGCTGCCACCGGCCGAAAAACCACTTAACACACGGTTATTACTAAGCTTATATTTTGCTGATAAATAAGGGAGTAACTCAGTTTCAATAAACGCTAAAAACTTGTCGGCTTCACCATTAGGCTCTATAAATGTTTCACCTTCTGGGCGCGCTTGTGTATTTACATCTTGGCGAGCATAAGGAGGGACTAAATCGCGATTACGTGTATCTGTAAAAAACAAATTAGGAATAGACACCAATATAGCCTTATCCCTTTTTTCGCTCTTAGCTTGTTTTGTAAGTGCTTTATCCCATGTATCTAAATTAAAGTTACCGTCTGTTTTAATAATTAACGGATACGCTCTTTTAGGATTGTAATTAGCGGGTAATCTTATAAACACTTTGCGTGACTCATTAAGCACGCTTGAGTTAAGTGTTATATCTGTATAAGCCGATACATAATGATTGTAATAACGTATGGCTAAAATACCGATAGCAAAAATGACTACGGCTAAACTTAAATTAATAAAATAGTATTTTGTTATTTTTATTGCCATGCGGCATTCCTTTAAATGTTTAGGAGTTATTTAATCAAGCTCAACCCATTGTTTTACTTCAAGCGCGGTCATAATAAGCTCAACCGAAAATGCGGCTAAAATCATCCCCATAACACGCGTTAAAATAGACGCGCCGCCAGTACCAATTAGCTTAATTATTTTACCCGAAAGCAGCAACAATATTAATGTAATGCCAAGTACACCAAGTGTAACAAGCGCTGTGCCTATTTGAGTGGTAATTGGGTGTATGTGGTTATCGGTAAGTAGTATCACCGCCAAAATAGCACCAGGGGTCGCAGTTGCTGGTATAGCTAGCGGAAACACCGCAATATCGTGTTCAGGGTCTTGTTTAGCTTTGTTAGAATCGTTTCCAAAAATCATTTGCAGGCCAAACAAAAACAATATAATACCGCCACCTAGCTGAAACGACACCAATCTAATTCCCATCGCATTGAGTATTAGCTGCCCTATTAAAATAGAACCCAATAATACACAGCCTGCATAAAGCACCGTTTTAAAAGCTGTTTTACGACGTTGTTTATCGGTTAAGTGAGAAGTAAGCGCAGCAAACAACGCCATCGTGCCTATTGGGTCAATGGTAGCCCAAATAACAAGTGCATCTTGAGAGAGTTTTTCTAGCATATAAAATCCTTGTTAAGCGTAAATATTTAATAAAACACGGGTAACAAATTCATTTGCTTACGCTTAACTATAATAGAAAGCCGTTATTTTTTGTATTTTATTTACACTCGCAAAGATTTAAAAATTTGTCGTTTTACGTTAAAGCGATTTATGCCAAATAGAATTTTCTCTTAAACTAAAGCCTAACTTCATAAGTAAATTATGAGAGCGTGCATTGTGTGCACTCACCTCAGCCGATAAATGTTTAAGCGGAATATGCTTAAGTAACTCTTTAGTGAAACCAGTGACTACTTCAAACATTACACCTTTATCCCAAAAGTCGGGGTGCAGCTCAAATCCTATAAATGCATTACTTTTACAGGGCGTTAAATCATAAAGCCCACAAGTACCCATTAACTTTCCAGATGTATTATGTTCAATTGCAACTCTAATCACTTCGCCTTCGTAATAGGCGCTAATATCATCTTGTATTAGTTGCTTAATTTGTGTTTTGGTAAGGGGTGTATCGTAGTCGTTAAATTCTGACACGTGCGGATGGTTTAAAATATTAAATAAACACGCAGCGTGTTTGTGGGTAATTAAGCGCAGCGTAACGCGTTCAAGCTTTGTGGTATTAAACATTTTATTTAAGTGGTTAGTTAAATTAGCTCTTTATGGGCAAGCATTATTAACTTACCATACCCCATTAACAAGCATTATCTTTAAAGCAAAAAGAGTAGATAACGTAATGAGTGACGATTTTAAAGTAATACAACCCACTACCACAGTATATTGCCCAAAGCGCGGCGAAGGCTGGACCTTAACAGGCATTACTAATATTAACGAGTTTACCTCTGTAATGTTTGACGGCACACGCTATACACTTCCAGCACGCGAAATAGTAGAAGAACTCCTCCCTAACCAACTAGCGCGAGAACAAAATAGCTAACCAAACACATACGCATTAAAAAGGCTGCAAAATTGCAGCCTCATATCTAATTAACGAGTTAAAATGCTTCGTCTTCACTGTAAACATTAACGTTTAACTCGTCTTCATCTTCAAATACTACAAACGAAATAGGCTTACAGCATACTTGGCAGTCTTCTATGTATTGCTCATCAATATCTGCTGCATCAAGTAATACTTCTATACTTTCGCCGCAATAAGGGCAGCTTATTGACTTTTCAGTTAACTGGTTCATTTATCACCTGCTAATTTATATCTCGAATGTTGTCACTTTAATGAACAAACCAGCATAATTCAACACCCCATTAAATAACACTTATATGGCTAAACTAATTAAACCATGCTGCTCACTTATAAAGTGATCTAACGACAAGCCCTATCACTATAAAACTTACTTAAGCACATTATTTTGCGCCATAGATAAGTGTTAGCCTGATAATACAATGCCTCTACAATGAAATAGTATTAGCACTTAGCGGGTCTAACTTTACAAGCATTTATAAACTCACTCCACAGGTGGATAATTTTATGAAAAAATCACTCGCATTAGCATTAACATCTGCCGCAATATTGTTTAGCACATTTACTCATGCAGCTAAAACCGAAAAAGCCGTTTTAGCTGGAGGTTGCTTTTGGTGTATGGAAAGCGACTTTGAAAAACTAGAAGGCGTAACCGATGTAATATCGGGCTTTACTGGCGGTAAACTTAAAAACCCAACGTACAATGGTAATCATAAAGGCCATTACGAGGCCGTAGAAATTACTTACGACCCAGCCATAGTAAGCTACAAAGGTATACTTGACCATTACTGGGTTAATATTGATCCTTTTGATGCCAAAGGCCAATTTTGCGATAAAGGCCCTAGTTACTTAAGCGCTATATTTGTTGAAAACGACGAACAACGTAAATTAGCTGAAAAAACAAAAGCAGCAGTAGTTGCCGAGTTCCCTAATCAAACTGTGGTTACACCAATACTAAACGCAAGTACCTTTTACCCTATTAAAGGAAAAGAAAGCTTTCATCAAGATTATTACAAAAACAACCCAATCCGTTACAACACCTATCGCTGGCGTTGTGGTCGAGATAGCCGCCTAGAAGATATTTGGGGCGACAGAGCAACTCATTAATTACGTCTAATTAGGTATTTCACTGTAAAAGATTAAAAAGCCGCTTAAATTAGTCGCTTTTTAATCTTATTAGTTATTTCGAGATTCTTTAATAAATCGATATCTAAATTCAGATAAGTAACCAACAATGCTAACAAGCAAAGCAGAATTAAAATCACCATTCACAAGCTGTGTCCAAACACTTCCCTCTCCATTAAAGCTAATGTAAATAACCATAATAAAAGCAAGAAACGTTGAAACTTTATACATCCAAGAATATTCACCAAAAAATTTCTGTGTCACACTTTTTTCTTTTAATTTATCTTCCACAATTAATCTCCATTTTATATTGCTATTAAATCCTAGCTATAACATTGGCAAAACAAGGAATTTATAATAAAGGTTTACTTATCCACCGTCTATTTCATAAAGCCTTTGTTATTAAGTTAAGTGTTACTTATTGATGCAAAACAGCGCTAGACAGACCCTAAAAACCTAACGATGTATAACCAATGTAAAAAGGCTGCTTAAATAAAGCAGCCTTTTCATTTTTTTCATTTTAATGTGTACGTTTAAAACTTAAAAGTCGCACTTAACCTTACGCTACGCGGTGTCCCCGGTTGAACCCACGCATCAGCAAATGAGTTAGTGTAATAGGTTTCATCAAACAGATTGTCTACTTCTGCACGCATGCCAATTGACTCAGTTACATCAACATCAACAAATACACGCGCTGTTGTGTAACTTGGCAGCTCAAAATCGGTACCAAAAAAGCCGTTTCGTGAGCCTACATAAACCAAGCCTCCACCAAATTTAACGGCTTTACCATATAACTCAGACGATTTAACTAGCTGTAAACTAAATTGATGCTCAGGAATATTTAATAAAGAGCTTCCCGCTTCTACTGTATAGCCAAAGTTCGCATCAAAAAATGAGTTTTCAATAGTTGCATCAACATACGCATAAGATAACCATAGGCTTACGTCATCAGTTAGCTCACCGTTTATATCAATTTCTATGCCTTTGCTTTGTGCTTCGCCAATTGCAGCAAAAGTAAATGCAGTAGGATCGTCAACTACCAGCATATTGTCTTGCTCTACTTTAAATACAGCAACGGTGCCAAACAGAGCGCCATCGTTTAAAGTAAATTTAACCCCTACCTCTGACGACGTAGACTGATTTGGCTCAAAACCATCGCCATTTGTATCAGTGCCTGATAAAGGCCTAAAGTTTTCGCCATAAGCGGCATAAACAGATACAAACTCACTCGCCTCATACACAACACCAAACTGCGGGCTAACTCGCGATTCGTTTTGCTTTGATTGAGTATCAGCTAAACGGTTATTAAGTGTTTGTTCGTAGTCATCAAAACGTGCACCAATACGTATATCTAGCTTATCGGTGAGGCTTATTTGGTCTTGTATAAATATACCTAACGACTCTTGCACTTCTAACTTATCGGTATTGGCCGTTGGCGTAGGTAACTCATACGCACCATACACGGGGTTAAATACATTAATATACTGATCGCCACGCACGCGAAGAACAAATTGATCATTTTCGAATTTATCAGAGTCCACACCAATTATTAAACTATGCTCTAACCCAGCAACCTCTAAATTACCGGTAACTTCTGCTCGGTATACTTGGTATGTAGCATCGTAATCACGATAACGCCTAAAACGATTTATTTCGCCATCAACAACTCCTGCAAAACCGGTTTCGGTAGCAAATCCTTCAAGCGATGTATCTCGGTAATTAGCGCCTAATAACACGCTCCAGTTATCATTAAAGTCATGAATAAACTCTAGTTGATGACCAAGTACATCTGCCTCTATTGGGCCATCACCTGGTTCTCCTAAAAAGCGACTTTCTGGTATTAAACCAAGTTCACCATCAATAGCTAATACACCTCTATCAAAAGGGACTTCTTGGTCGCTGTATTCAAGCTCATATATTAGTTGGCTATTATCATTAATATTCCACGTTATTGATGGGCTAGAGCCTTGTTTAGTTGTTTCTATCGTATCGCGAAAGCTTTTCGCGTCTTCATAAAAACCAACCAGTCTAATTGCTACATCGTCGTTAAGGGGCGTTGTGTAATCTACATCAGCACGGTAGGTATCAAAACTGCCTACACTTAGCTTTAGCTCGCCACTTGTATCAAACGTTGGGCGTTTGGTAACAAGGTTTACTGTACCACCAGGCTCTCCTCGGCCAAATAAAGCCGCGCGTGGGCCTTTTAAAACCTCAACCGACTCAATACCCGACAAATCACGCGAACCACCAAAACCACGCCCGGCATTAAACCCATTTACAAGGTAATTACTTGGTAAGTTTTCATCGCCTACAAAACCACGTAGTGCAAAGCTATTCCAAAGCCCACCAAAGTTATTTTGACGAGCAACCGAAGCCGATAAATCAAGTGCTTGGTTTAAATCTATCGCACCTGCGTTTTCAAGGGCTTCTAAATCTATTTTCAGTTCTGATTACGGTGTTTCTAACGCACTAAATTCACCTTGATACGCTTGGCGCGAACCCATTACAGCCAATCTTTCAATAGGGCTATTATTAACGCTGTCATCTTTTTGGTTTTGCTCAACTGCCATAGCATGGCTGCTAAATAAACTGACTAAGCATGCGCTTAAATAGGTGAGCTTTAGCCCTTTATTATTGGTATTCATTATAAACCTTGTTAATTAGTTAACTGATAAATTTTCTTTTAGCTTAACGCCTGTAACTTCAGGCTCATCCATTTCATTAAGCATTGTTTTTTTAAAGCTAGGCATATTCTTAAGCGCCGCTTTTGGTGGGTTACCCTTTATAAAGAGCCAGGGGTAGTAAAACTCCCTTAAACTTTTATGAAATCCTCGCATACGGTATTCGTATCTAAATGCAGCTAAAGCATCAGTGCTCGCCAGTCGTGTAAAACTGCGTTGTAACAGCAATGGCGGTGAAAACCACGATACAATTCCCGCTAATTGATACTTTGTATGCGCTGCATCACGATACGCATGTGAAAGTTCACCTGCTTTTTCGTCTCCAACTTGCTGAAATGCGTAATACCATTTCCACTCAAACTCGCTTTGCATATCAACGTGATCTTTCCACTGTGGATTTGAAGCAACAAAAGCATCCATTGTTGTTTTCTTTGGTAAGTCCCATGCATCGTTAACGGCCTCTCTTTGAGTAAGAACAATGTCGCCGCCCTTTGGTGAGTGCACCGTTTTGTTTATAACTAAATCGCCTAAAATAGGAATAATAAAAGCAACTAACACCCAAAAACCAATTAACGTTGAAGCAACACGCGGCGCACTGCTGGCGTTTTTACCCCACCACACACTGAGCGCAGTCCAAAACGCAATGTAAATTACACAAATAAAAGTAACAAACCCCACATCAGCAAGGGCCGAATGACTAAGCAATGTACCTATATAAAATGGCAGCATTAAACACACTATTACTGCAATCAACCTCACTGCTATTCGCGCCCCCCATAATGCAAAGTAAGACCTAGCAGTAGTTACTAATAAATCATGCCTACCGCTTGTTCGCTCATTAGCAAATAAATCATGAAATAGTAAAATAACTATCAGCGGTGCTAATGCACTTACTACAAATACAAAATCAATTTTACCTGCCTGCGCTAGCTCTGCGTTTTGCGCATCGCTTTCGTATATTTGTCCCTCTAGGGCAAGTAAATTTAAGCGGTGTTTCCACGGGTAAATATCGCGCTCGCCTAAAGCAGCAAACGCTAAATTTGAAGGCGATGAATACGTTAAGTGAAAACTGTAATAGGCAAGCGAGCCTGGGTCTTCGTATTTATGTTGAACGTTAGTTAGGTCAGTTAAATCGGCGGCTTTTAAGCGCTCAATGGTTTGCTTTTGCTGTGTTACTTCACTAAGCCCGCTGAAAACTGCAAACCCCGACATTACAAAGGTACACACCAGTAATACCACTAAGTATTTTTGACGAAGTAAAAAACGCCATTCACGCGCAAGCTGTTTTAATAGGTAACTCATATCAAACGCCTCCCTACAAATTTAATACCGCCTAACAGCACCGCAATCCAAAGTAGTAGCTGTAAAAAAGCAGGTATGCTTCGCTGCGCTCTCGCTTTTGAGCTGTCTACATTAAAAGTAAAGTCTTGCAGTATTTGCCAATTTTGAGCACTTACACGTGCCTTTTGGGTTGCAGCAGTATCAGCATTGCGGTTCATGTCGTCTTGGTAGCTAAGCTTTTCTACATGAACTTTGTTAAGCCCTTGCACAAAATCAAAGCGTAACTGCTCGGTTTCGCGTAAAAAGCGATGATGGGTTTCAATACTCGTACCTACCACAATCATCGATAACGACCGAATAGCCACCATAGGTGAAACCCAACCAAAATAACGCGATACCTGTGTTTGTTTAAGTTCAGCTTGCATACGCTGCTCAGCAAACTTATTGAGTACGCTCGTTAGTTTAGCCTCAGACTCGCTTGCCACTAGCCCTCTAAAATTAACGGGTAACTCATCAATACTGCTCACGTTGTATTTATTAAGGAGCGATTGTTTAAATTGCTTAAATGCGGGGTCGTTTGTGTTGTGGCCGTCGCCTAGTTTTCTAAGTTCGGCTTTTACAGCAAAGTCGGTTTCTATTTTGCCTGCTGATGGCACTGCCGTGGAGGCTGTTGTACTTGCTACACGTGGCATTACAATACACAGTAAAATCCAAACAAAGGCAAGTGCTGTAAAGCTTCCGCTGTTTTTACTAAACACACTCGATGCCAGTAAAATAAGCAGCACCCACACAATTAAATATAAAGCGTAGCCAAGCACAAAGCTTACAACCGCAAGTAAGCCTTCGCCTGAGCCAAGTGTAAATAAAGCCGATACCGTCAGCGGAGTTAAAATTAAACCCACAACAGAAAGTAGCGCCAATCCTTTACCTGCAATAAGCGTTGCGCCCGATGTACCTTGCGATAACAAATACGAGAGCGTTTGTGACTCACGCTCGCGGCTAATACCGCTGTAGCCAATTAATATCAGTAATAAAGGTGCGAGTGTCTGTACAATAAATGCAGGCGTTAAACTGCCTAATTTAGTTAATGCAGTACCTTGGCGGCTATCTGCAAACATTGCGCTATTTTGTCTGTGCCCTTCTAAAAATATAGAGTTGCCCGTGTAGGCATCAATACCCGGGTCAAGCGTACTAAGTGGTGAAGGCGTTCTAAATGCATAATGCCCGTAATGCACCATTCTGTGTGGATGGCGGTCGGGTTGATCAACAAAGCTTTTATCGCTAGTTGCCTGTAATTCATGCTGTGAGTGGCTTAGCTCCATCATGGTAATAGCCGTTACAATCACCGAGGCAACCGTGAGCACCAAACCAATAGCAAGCACGGTCATTGCTAATTTTGAGCGAAGCCAATAACGCCACTCATCTTTGGCAACAATCACCACCTTTGAAAAGTTATTTATACTCATTAAGCACCTCTATTAGCGTGATGCCCAAATGCAGCGTGTACTTGCTCGGTATCAATACGCCCACTTTGGGGCGCATCATACTCTCCCACCAGCTCACCATTTTTAAGTAAACCAATACGATTTGCCACTTGGCACGCGCCATACACATCGTGCGTAACCATTAAAATAGTCGCACCAGTTAATACAAGCTCGCGTACAAGTTGATTAAATTCATCAATGGCAACAGGGTCTAGGCCCGATGTAGGCTCATCTAGTAAAAATATCGGAGCTTCACGCAGTATCGCAAGTGCAATTGCTGTTTTTTGCCTCATGCCTTTTGAATAAGTTTGCATGTGGCGGTCCCACGCATCGCGCTGTAATGCAACACGATTAAAAGCCGCGTTAATTTGTTCATCTGATTTTTTAATATCAGCAAGTGATAAAAAATATTCAACATTTTCGCGAGCAGTTAAATGCGGGTAAAGTGTTGCCGACTCTGGCAAATACGCGGTTTTGCCACGTACAAAATCAAGCGCTTGTGTAACCTCTTTACCGGCTACTTTTACAGAGCCTTGAGTTGGTTTATTAAATCCGAGTAACGTTTTTAATGTAGTTGATTTACCTGCACCATTACCACCGAGTAGCGCATACACCTCGCCTGCAGCCACACTAAAGCTTAAGTTTTTTAAAATAGCGTTATTTTTAATATTAAAATTTAAAGAGCTCACTTCAATCATCGTATCGTTTAAAGCGGCGCCTGTGTTGCTAACGTGTTTATCAAACGTTTTTTGTTCAATTGGTGGTGTTTTATTAATCGCGG
>NZ_PJBR01000013.1:0-49913 GCF_002863625.1 Pseudoalteromonas sp. MelDa3
AAAAAGGAACACCTATGCAACAGAGCGCTCTAACTGCAACTTTAAAGAACTTTTTAGGCAATGCACCAATGTGATATAAGTAAACGATATAACTAAGCTTATGTATCAATGGGAACTAAGTAGAGCGTCATGTAGCCTCTGCTGAGGCTGCATTGAGTGGTCAATAATTTCATCTTATAAAAAGCGACTTCGGTAGCTTTTTTTTCCTTTTTGTTGCCGCATACATTATCCTAGGTCATAATCTAACGTCTTATTTAAACGCGGAATTTTTATGAACTGGCTTGCGCAATTACCCACCCAACGTACCCCGTGGCTTTTATTTACAGCTATCGTTTTTTTACTTGAAGTGACCGCCCTTTTCTTTCAATACCAAATGGGATTGGCGCCTTGCATAATGTGCATATATCAACGTACAGCCGTACTGGGTCTATTAGGCGCAGGAATTGTAGGTTCGACTAAACCACAGAGCAAAGCAGTTCGTATATTAGCGTATGTAATTTGGGGTGTATCGAGTGTTTGGGGATATTTAATTGCTCGCGAGCATATTGATATGCAAACCACCACAGACCCTTTTGCATTTAGCTGTGAGTTTGAACCAAACTTCCCGTCGTTTATGCCGTTACATGAATGGATACCTAGCTTTTTTCAGGCGACCGGGGATTGTGGAAATATAGATTGGCAGTTTGTTGGTTTGAGCATGCCTGCTTGGATGGAAATTATATTTGGGATTTTCTCACTAACACTATTTATTATAGTTATTGGCCGTTTATTAATTAAAAAGTCGATTTGATATGTTTACATTTTTTTCAAGCCAATTAGATGAGCTTAAACATCTAAAAGTACGCAAGCGCCAAGACGTGATAGCACTTTCGTTAAGTATGTTATCGCCAACTGATAAAGTGTTACTGCGTATTATTAAATTAATATTACTAAGTCCACTATTTTTAATATTCACGGTATTTAAAGGTTGGATATTAATCCCGTTTTTGATACTCGGCGGACTTTGCTACCCACTTTTAACAACACCTATTGAAATCAACTTTGCTAAAAAACACTTAAGCGATGCATTAAAACAATTTAATCAGGGCGCATAGCGCCCTGATTGTTATCTACTGCTATTAAAGGGATATTTTCCCTTCTAATTTGGTTAATAGTTTTTTACCAATTCCTTTAACTTGCGATAAATCACTGACACTTTTAAATTCGCCGTTTTCTTCACGATAATCCACAATTGCCTGCGCTTTTTTCTTACCTATACCCGGTAGCTTAGCAAGCATATCTGCATCAGCATTATTTATACTAATTGTCTCAACTTGAGGCATTTGCTTAGTTACTTCCGATAGTTGTGCATATACGGTAGTTGCAGGTAGTAAGCATAATAAGCTTATTATGAATAAATTTTTTAACGTTTTCATCAAACTTGTCCCTATTCTTCTTTTCTTAATTTTGAATGTTGCTCAGGAAAACCAAAAAGTAAGGAACTGAAATGCTCATCACTTAAAGTGTACCTAAACGCATTATCACTATGATCCGAAATCCTGAAAATGCAGCTGGTACAACAAAGTGATTGCTTAACTAAAGTAAAGTTACCGTTTTTTGTCAAATTTAAGACACCTAAAATTAATACTTCGCGCTTGCAAATTCACGCCCAAACCATTACTGTACATAAAAACAGTAATCTAATGGTTTTTACAAACCACGGTGCCAAGCAATTTTGCAGGAGAAATCATGGCTGTTGTTGTTAAATATGTTGTAGAACGAAACGGAGTCGAGCGTATGACGTTTACTACCAAAAAAGAAGCTGATGCTTATGACAAGATGCTCGATATAGCAGAATCACTTGAGCTAATGCTAGAAAAGGTAGACGTACCGCTTAGTGAGCAACAAATTGAATCACTTGCTTTAGAAATAGCGAAAAGCAAAGATGACTTTATGACCATATTAAAGGGCGGCAAAGATCCAGTTGTTACCAAAGCGCCAGCAAAAAGTAAAAAGTCAGATAACGTTGCGTCAATTGAAGATAACAACGATAAAAAAGCAAGTTAACTCGTAGATTGTCCTCTCCTCGGACGGGACAAACTAAATAAAAAAGGGAGCAACTTAGTTGCTCCCTTTTTTATTATACCAATTCGCTTAATTAAGTGATCTATTTTGAGGGTGGAAAAACGTATTGATAGCTAGGCAAAAAATTTGATATTTAGTTGTTCTAAATGATAATTTTTTAACGCCGGTAGCAACACGTTTAGCACCGCAAAATGATTAAGTATTATCGCGGATTGGTATTACTTACTACTCATTTTAAAATGAATAGTAATTGCTATTTAAAGCTCTTTTTCTACTTCATCAAATAAAGCAGTGATATTTTGCTCTGGCTCTTTTGTTACTAAGCTAACAACAACAATTGCGATACTCGCTAAAATAAAGCCAGGTACTATTTCATACATGAAGCTACTTAAACTTTCACCATTAATAGTAAACGGACCATAAATCCAAACAAGCACTGTAAACGCACCTACTAACATACCAGATAAGGCGCCAGCAAAATTCATACGTTTCCAATAAAGGCTAAACAATACAAGTGGTCCAAAAGCAGCACCAAAGCCTGCCCATGCATTACTTACTAGGTCTAAAATAGAGCTATCTCTATCGTACGCTAAATAAATTGCAAACAGGGCAACAAATGCAACGCTAATTCGACCAACAGTAACTAATTCAAAGTCGCTAGCATCTTTACGTAAAAATGTTTTATATAAATCTTCAGTCAATGAACTTGAGCTTACTAGCAATTGCGATGAGATAGTACTCATGATAGCAGCCAAAATTGCAGCTAGTAAAAAGCCAGCAATAAGTGGATGGAACAATAACTCAGAAAGAATTAGGAAAATCGTTTCAGGATCTTCAACTACAATATTATTCTCATAAGTATAAGCAGCACCAAATATACCAGTACCAACAGCACCAAGGGCAGCAACAATCATCCATGTCATACCAATACGGCGAGCTTTAGGCATATCCTTAACACTACGTACCGACATAAAACGAACGATGATATGTGGTTGACCAAAATAACCTAAACCCCATGCCATTGCAGAAATAATACCTAATGCAGAGCCTGCTCCAATCCAGTTAAGCATATCTGGATTTACACTATGTAAAGTAGATTCCAGAGGTTGTTCAAGTAAAGAGTATGCAACAGTAGGCACTAGAATCAGTGCGATGAACATAATACAACCTTGCACGAAATCAGTTAAGCTAACCGCTAAAAAACCACCAAACAAAGTGTATAAAACAACGACACCCGTTGTAATGTATAAACCCACTTCATAACTTAGACCAAATGAGCTTTCAAACAATTTTCCGCCGGCTACAACACCAGATGACGTGTAAAGAGTAAAGAAGACTATAATCACAACAGCTGATACAACACGTAATAAGTTTGACTTATCATTGAAGCGATTTGAGAAGTAATCTGGGATTGTTATAGAGTCATTTGCTTTTTCAGTGTACACACGTAATCTAGGTGCAACTAACAGGTAATTTAACCAAGCACCAATCACCAAACCAATTGCTATCCATGTACTACTAAAACCAGTAACAAACATCGCACCAGGTAGGCCCATTAAAATCCAGCCACTCATGTCAGATGCACCTGCAGATAGTGCAGCAACACTTGGTGATAGATTTCGTCCACCTAACATGTAACCTGATACATCGCCAGTAGATTGCTTATATGCATATAGTCCGATACCCAACATTACAACAAAATATAATGCTAGTGAAATAATCATTCCTGTTTCCAAATTAGCCTCCGCATAATTATTAATAACAGGCTCTTGATCCGAATATTGACTCTTAAAATATTATAATAAAGACACTATTAGGATAAAAACCATTCTCGCTGACTATATCATGCCTAACAATAAAATCTCCAACTTGTTGCTTCCAGCTGATACAAAAATACTCATGTTGAATAATTTTAAAGCGAATTGGTAAAATATAATAAATTAAATAGAAGAAACACCTTAATTTATAATGATAATTTATTAATCATGCAAATATACGTAATGCTATTTTGAATCTTTTGCCATATATTAATACAATACCCAATTACATCACTCTTACGGAACTGTTTATGTATTTTTACGCTGCACGTCAACCGATTTTAGATAGAGATAAAAAACTTATCGGTTATGAGCTTTTATTTCGTGATGGCGTTGATAACGTATTTCCCGATATAGATGGTGACGAAGCAACAACACGACTTATAGAGGGTAGCCAGTTTAATTTTGGTTTAGAAGATTTAACCGACAATAAACCTGCCTATATAAACTTCACCCTAGAAACACTATCAAAGGGTTACCCTACACTACTAGGTAAAGACACTATAGTTGTAGAAATACTTGAAACTATCCAGCCTGGTAAGCGTTTATTAGCTATCGTTAAAGATTTAAAAGATAAAGGTTACACTATTGCTCTTGATGACTATATTCATCAACCTGTATGGCGTCATTTTTACCCATTTATTGATATTATTAAAATAGACTTTTTAGCATCCGATATAGATACAATAAAAACGGTTCTAAACGATTTAAAACCGCACTCACATATTAAGTTACTTGCCGAAAAAGTAGAAACCTATGAAATTTACCAACAAGCTTTAGAGCTTGGGTTTGATTATTTCCAAGGATTTTTCTTCTCAAAACCTGAAATGGTACAAAGTAAGGCTCTACCACCATCAGAAATGGCATTAGCTGAATTACTTTACGAAACATCAAGTGTTGATATGGATCTTAAGAAAATCACTGATGTGTTTGAACGTGATGTAAACCTATCTTATAAATTACTTAGGTATTCAAATTCTGCCGCATTTGCAAGACGCGCAGAAATAAGTACCATTAAGCAAGCTCTTATAGTGCTTGGCGCCAATGAAATTAAAAAGCTATTGTCACTACTGTTTGCAGCACAAGTATCAGCAGATAAACCTGTAGAGCTAATTAGGCTATCGCTTACGCGCGCTCGATTTGCTGAATTGCTCGCTATATCCCATGGGCAGTTTAAAGATACCGGCATGGCATTTTTAACCGGTATGATGTCCCTAATGGATGCTATTTTAGATGAGAGTATGGAAAGCGTCATGAAAAAGCTTCCACTTTCTAATGATATAAAAGCAGCGCTATTAAACGATGAAGGCTTGCTAGCAAAATATTTAAACTTAGTTAAATACTACGAACAAGCAAACTGGTCAGCTGCAAACGAGCTAACGAAAGAGCTAAATCTAGGTGAAAAAGTTCCCGATGCCTATCATGAAGCGCTAGCTTGGGTTAATGAACAAATGCAGTTAGTAGTGAACGAAAAATAAACTACCTGAACTCTGGTTAAGATATTTACTAATATATTAAATCATAATGATATTTAAATTTATTTTTCTCTAGCCAGAGATTTTCAGTGAAAACAAGGCGAACTTACACGTCAATAGTTGGCCTATTGCAAGTAAATTCAACGTAGTTAGCGCTGAAAATAACTGCTCGAGATAGATTTATTAACCAGAGTTCAGGTTAAATATATGAACAGCAAATAAAAACGCCAGCATTTAGCTGGCGTTTTTGTGAGTGGCTTTTCAATTATAAACTTTCTAAAAAGTCTTCATCAAAATCAGCTGGCTCTTCTTTTATAGGTGGGTTGCCATCGTACAGCTCATAAATTTGACGCTGAAAGTAAATATCTTTTACAAATAAGTACGGATCAAGTGAATCATTTAATAGCCCTTCTTGAGGTATTAATGATGCACGAGCTTCTACCGCTTTTAAAACAAACACTAGAATAGTTTGTGGAGTCGTTAGCGCAACTTCAGGCAATACAAAGTTGTCGACTACATCACCGGTCAGGTTACGTGCTGTTGTAGGACCCATGCCAGGTAGCATTAAATAAGCGCCATCACCCACGCCCCAGACACCCAACGTTTGTCCAAAGTCTTCATCTACAATTTCAAGACCAAGTGAACTGGCAACATCAAAAATACCAAAAATACCAACCGTAGAGTTAACTAAAAAACGCGCTAAGCTCACACTTGCATTACCCGGCTTACCTTGCAAACCCGCATTAATCATATCCACAGGTGCTGTAATATTACCTGTGAAATTAACAATACAGTTTCTTACCGGTACAGGCGTTACTTCAACATAACCTACAGCAACTGGGCGCAATAAATAAGCATCCAGTACATCCATATTAAAGTCGTATAACGGACGATTAATACTTTGCAGCGGATCTCTGTCATCTACTTTGCTTTGTGGTACTTGAGCACACCCGGCTAGTATCAATAAACATAAAAAAGTAAAACGGTGTTTTAACATCTAACGTCCTTAAGGTATTAATGTATCAATTTGAAGTTGGTAGTCACTTACACTTTCACGCTTTAACGACTCTGAATGACCTTCTAGCTCACCAGAACTTGGCATAACCGAGTCATCTATAGAAATACGCGCCGAAATAATAATATTTTCTGCACTAGATAAGTTAAGCCCTGCAACCATTGCACTACTATCACTCAACTCAACTGTAATTGGAAATGAATATTTAGCGAGTTTAACAGCAGCTAATGGCATTGGCGAACCACTTGCTGCTTTTGCAAATATAAACAAGATACCGTCTTTTGGCTGTTTATCTATAAGCTCTTTTGCAATGTCGACTGTAACTGCAATAGCACCCGTTGTAGTAACTGGCATAACAGAGCCTTCCGTTTGCATTTGCTTCTCTATATCAGCGATACGCTCAGAGATCATGCTATAACGAGAATCATTTTTTTCCATACTAGCAAGTAAAACTTCAAATGCAGCTTTGGCTTGAGGCCAATCTTTACGTTCATAAGCAATGAGTGCTAATAACGAAATTGCATCTAAATTGGTAGGCTCAACTTTTAGTACTTTTGAGAGCATACCTGCCGCACGGGTCATATTAGCTTCGCTGCCTTCTAATAATAAAACTTGGCTATAACTAATAAGTACCTGCATATTATCAGGATTCATACGTAGTGCTTTATCAAATGACTGCTGCGCCATGTCAAATTCATTAAGCGACATAGCAACTCGTCCAAGTAGCATCCAAGCGACTTCATCATCACCTGAGCGGCTAAGCTTTGTACGAAGTGCCAATGCAAAAGCCTGCAGCTCATTTTGGCTAAGCGGCTCACCTTTTTGCATTACAGCACGCTCGCCGTAATCAGCTAAATTATCCATTGCATCATGCCAAGCCGAAATTTGCTGCTGACTACCCGTTAAACCATAAAAAACACCTGTTAGAGCAAGAACAAATGCGCCACCAGTTAAAGCAAAAATACGATTATTACCTTTGCTGTTTAGTGATTTTTCTGGTGATAACTCATTCAATAAGCGGCGTTTTAATTCAATAATTGATTCTGCATGATTTACGGTATCAATACGCTGATTATCTAAATCGGTTTGTAAATCAACTAAACGCTGCTCATAAATGCTAATTAGCTCAGCATTGGCGTTATGAGTAATTGTTTGAACGCGCTCTTTTTTTAAAAAAGGCAACATCACAAACCCAAGAGCAACCAGTGTGAGTAAAGCAAAACACGCCCACATTAAAATCATTTAACTTTGCTCCTGACGTTTATTTTGTTCAATTAGCTTAGCTAACAGCATTTCGTCGTCACTGCTCCACGTTTGTTTTACTGATGCTTTTCGCTGGCGAATAACAATAAAACCAAAGCCGACTATGACAATTAATACAGGTAATACCCAAAGTACTAAAGTCGCTGGTGTAACTGGTGGGTCGTAATGAACAAAATAGCCAAAGCGGTCAATCATGTAATCAATCACTTCGTCTTTGCTCTTACCTTCTTTAACCAATACGAGTACTTTATCGCGCAAGTCTTTAGCAACAACAGCGTCAGAGTCCGCAATGTTTTGATTTTGACACTTAGGACAGCGCAGCTCTTTAGTTAGCTCTTCAAACAATATTGCTTGTTTGTTGTTATCAAATTGATAGCGATCTTGCTCTGCAAACGCACTGATGCTTACAAAAAGGCTAAGCGTAAGTAGTAACCATTTCATTATTTAAGCTCCTGCATAATTGGCGCAAATTTAGCTCGCCATACTCGCGGGTTTATATCGCCCGTGTGATGCAACAAAATAGTGCCGTTTTTATCGACTAAAAATGTTTCAGGCGCACCCGAAACACCTAAATCCAACGACAAAGTACGATGTAAATCCAAGATATTAAATTGATATGGGTCACCCGCACGTTGCAGCATATCGCTCACTTCGGTGCGAAGTGATTGCATATCAAAAGGGCCATCAAAGTCGGCGTCGTAACCTTGTACGTAATAAAGCCCAATAATTTTAACGCCTTGCTCACGTAACTTAGTTAAATAACCAAGTTCAACTAAACATGTTGGGCACCAAGTACCCCATACATTTAGTAAGTAAACTTCGCCTTTTAAAGACTCGTTAGTCCACGGCTTATTGTCTTGCATTAAATCAGGTAGATTAAATGCTGGCATTTCTTGACCTAACCGACCCGTTTGAATTTCACGAGGATTAGCAAAAAGGCCTTGGTATAAAAATACACACACAAAAGCAAATACTAAAAGCGGCGCAATAGCTAAAATTTTACGGTTCATAAAACATTCTCCGATGCAGCTCTACGCGCTGTTTTAGTTGATGTGCGGTAGCGTTTATCAAATAAAATCATAAATCCAGCTAGGGAAATAAGCACACCACCAATCCACATCCAACGAACAAACGGTTTATGATAAATGCGAAGTGACCATGCACCTTGGCTCAACTGCTCACCTAACGCTAAGTATAAATCACGTGTAAAGCCTGCATCTATGGCCGCCTCGGTCATAAACTGCATACCAATATCATACTTACGTTTTTCGGCATGTAAGCGTGTTACTAGCTCATTGTTTTTAAGCACCGATACAACACCAGCATGACCACTGTAGTTCGGCCCGCGAATAGTTTTAACACCATCAAAACGGTATTCATACTCGTTAAGTTGAACTGTATCGCCTTGCTTCATCGATACGTCACGCTCAACTGAATACGCCGATGTAAGCGTTACACCCGCAATAACAAACGAAATACCAATATGCCCAAGCACCATAGCCCAGTAACTTACACCTAAGCGTTTTAAACCTTCTTTTAAGGTGCCGTGTACAGCAGATTTAGTATAAATGTCGATCCCAGTTGATATTGCAATCCAAACCGCAAGCGTAGTGGCTAGTAGCGTAAGTGGTTTTACTAAATCGTAACTTGAAAACAACCAAGCACAGGTAATCACTACACTGGCTAATACGCCCATTAATATTTTGTTTTGTAAGAAAGCCCATTTATTTTGCTTCCAGCGTAAAAATGGCCCTATCCCCATCAAAATAGCAAACGGCACTAAAATTATTGCAAACATCTTATTAAAAAACGGTTCGCCAATAGAAATACTGCCCAAGCCCATTTCTTTATGAACCATAGGTAATAAAGTACCCAGCAATACGATTAATGTAGCAACTACTAAAAATATATTATTGAGCCATAACGCCACTTCGCGTGATACAAGCTTGTATCGACCTTCACTATGTACTTGCGATACACGCAGTGCATATAACGCTAAGCCACCACCTACAACTATGCCTAAAAAGGCGAGTATAAATAAGCCTCTATCAGGGTCTGTTGCAAAAGCATGTACCGATACAATAATACCCGAGCGCACAATAAATGTGCCTAATAAGCTCAATGAAAATGCTGCTATAGCAAGTAATACGGTCCACGATTTAAACACACCGCGTTTTTCAGTTACGCTTAACGAGTGCAGTAATGCGGTCGCAACAAGCCATGGCATTAATGATGCGTTTTCTACTGGATCCCAAAACCACCAGCCACCCCAGCCAAGTTCTGAGTATGCCCACCAGCTACCAATTGTAATACCTAGTGTTAAAAAGCCCCACGCAGTCATTGTCCACGGACGTGACCATTTAGCCCACGTGTTATCAAGCTTGCCAGTTAATAGCGCAGCAATAGCAAAAGAGAAAGCAACTGATAGCCCTACATAACCCATGTACAGTAATGGCGGGTGAATAATCATGCCCGGATCTTGAAGCAACGGATTTAAATCACGCCCTTCTACCGGGAAATAAGGAAGTAGGCGCTCAAACGGGCTTGAAAGTAGTAAGGTGTACATCATAAAACCTACACCTAAAAAACCAAGTACGCCCAATACGCGAGCACGTAGCACCCAAGGGAGTGATTTAGAACGCGCAGCAACAACGGCAGTCCAACCAGCTTGCATTACTAACCACAGTAAAATAGCGCCTTCATGGCCGCCCCATGTAGAGGTGATTTTGTAATACCAAGGTAGCGTACTACTTGAATGATATGCCACATACGATACGGTAAAATCATCCGTTACACTGGCGTAAATAAGTGCTGCAAAAGAGATTAAAACAAAAGCGAATTGCCCAATTGCTAAAGAGGGAGCTGCACGCATTAATCGAAGATTACCGGTATGCGCGCCCCAAAGAGGAAAAATACACAGTAAAACGCTTAGCACCATGGCAAGCGTTAAAGAAAAATAACCAATTTCTGGGATCATAGCTAATTACCACTATCTAAGTTGTATTTTGGTTTTTCGTGCTTAATACCTTTAACTGCCTCAGCAACTTCTGCTGGCATATATTCTTCGTCATGCTTTGCAAGCACTTCAAATGCTTCAATAACATTAGGTTCGATTAATACGCCCTGCGCTACAATGCCTTGCCCCTCACGAAACAAGTCTGGCAATATGCCTTGATAACGCACGGTCACTAATGGACCTGTATCAATTAGCTTAAAGCTTACTTGTAAGCTCTGTTCATTACGCTCAACCGTGCCTGGTACAACCATGCCACCAATACGTAGCTTTTGGCCAATGAATGGTTTTTCTTTATTAGGCCCTTTGCCATCAATAAGTTCGCTTGGTGTATAAAAAAGATTAATATTTTCTTGAAGTGCATAAAGCACTAAACCAATTGATCCACCAATACCAAACAGTACGGCAATAATTACCAATAGGCGCTTTTTACGTCTTGGATTCATGAGGCTTGTTCCTGTTTAGCTTTTTTAATTCGCGCTTCACGTATTATTTGTTGCTCAACTGAAGCCATAATACGTTTGGTATCTCTTAAAGAGTTCACTAAAATACCGAGTAAAATAAGAGCGCATGTACCAAAAGAAAGCCAGATATAAAACCCATAGCCTCCCATTGCAATAAAATCAGAAAAAGAGTCAAACTGCATAATTACCCCTTATTTAACAACAAACGCACCCACGGTCGGTGCTTTTCGCGTTGTAAAATTTCATTTTTAAGACGAATTAAAGTCACTGTTCCTACAAAAGCAGCAAAGGCTAAAATATTAACCATAAGTGGCCAAAACATACTTGGGTCTATTGCTTTGGTGTCTAGTTTTGTAATGCTTGCGCCTTGGTGTAGCGTATTCCACCACTCAACTGAGTAATGAATAATAGGTAAATTGATTACGCCCACAATAGCTAAAATAGAAGCCGCACGCCCTGCTGACTTCTTATCTTCAAATGCATGGTAAAGCGAAAGCACGCCAAGATATAAAAATAATAAAATAAGTTCAGACGTTAAACGCGCATCCCATACCCACCAAGCCCCCCACATAGGTTTACCCCATGCAGCGCCAGTAATAAGCGCTATAGCAGTAATACAAGCACCAACAGGCGCTATAGCAATAACGGCAAGTTCGGCATTTCGTAGTTGCCATACAAGCGCAACAACAGCTGCAATAGCCATTGATGAGTAAGCCCCCATAGACAAAATGGCAGAAGGAACATGAATAAAAATGATACGGTAGCTGTCTTTTTGTTGGTAATCGGCAGGTGCAAAACCAAGCCCCCATACCCATCCAACAATCATACTAACTACAGTAACTACGGCAAAATAAGGCAGTAACGTATTGCATAACTGGTATGCACGCTCTGCTTTAGCATAGGGATGTAACCACTTCCACATTAACTTACACTCACTTTTAAAGCTGACGATATGGCAATTGGTGCGCTAATAATAGCAATAAGTAACATTGCACCAAGGATGGCAAGCTGCCCACTATAATCCAGCGACATGGTGCTGGTATCGATAGCCGACGTTGCAAAAATCAAAACAGGAATATACAAAGGCAATACGAGTAAACTCATCAAAATACCCCCTTTTTGTAATCCCACAGTAAGCCCTGCGCCTATTGCGCCAATAAAGCTCAATAGTGGAGTGCCTAATAATAATGTCAAAACAGTCGCTGTTAACGCCGTACTTTCTAGGTTTAACAACAATGCAAATAGCGGCGTCATTAATACAAGCGGCAAACCTGTTACCACCCAGTGAGCAGCCACTTTAGCAAGTACGGTTAACGATAACGGGTAAGACGATGCAATTAACTGCTCCAATGAGCCATCATTAAAATCATCTCTAAACAGCTTATCCAAGCCCAACATGGTAGAGAGTAATGCGGCAACCCAAATAATTCCCGGTGCCATTCTCGCTAGTAAACCAGGCTCAGGCCCGATTGCTAACGGAAATAATGAAATTACAATTAAGAAGAACAAAATAGGATTTACAATTTCAGCGCGCTGGCGAAACGCAAGTTTTACATCTTTGGTAAATACCGCACTAAATAGCAACCAATAAGAATGTTGACGAGTCATTAGTGACGATACTCCAGTGTAACCGTTTGCAAGTTACTAAAATGGGTCGTTAAATCTTGGTGGGTCGTTAACAAAATAGCTCCACCGTTTAGTAAGTGCTCGGTAAATCGCTGCTGTAAAAAGGCAACACCGCTTTTATCAAGCGCGGTAAATGGCTCATCAAGTACCCATAATTTAGCATCACTTAACCAAAGCCTGACCAAAGCTACACGTCTTTGTTGTCCAGCAGATAACATTCTAACCGGTACATCTTCAAGTCCAACAAGGCCAAGTTGCGCTAAAATGGGATACAAGTCAGGCTGGTTTATGTAGCCATTAATTTGTAACCAATGACGAACATTTTCAACTGCACTAAGCTGAGTATTTACACCTGTTTTGTGGCCTATAAAGAGTAGTTCTCTGGCATACTCTTCGTAATACTTAGATATAGGCTGTTCTTGAAATAAAACAGCTCCTTCATCAGGCACAGAAAAGCCTGCGATAATACGCAATAGCGATGTTTTACCAGCCCCATTAGGACCCGCTAATTGCATGATTTGACCGCTATTAAGGCTAAAATTAAGATCCGCAAACAAACAACGATCTTGCTTGATGCAGGTGACGGACTTAATGTGTAACAAGATGACGATTCTCTCTGCCAAAAATTAGGCGTTAGTCTACCATAATGATAGGGTAATACGAATATTGCTTTAAAATCGATTCACTTAAAATAGAGAAAACTTGATTTAAAATAATGAATACGCCAACGCAAATAACATTATCTAATTCATTGGTTATCAATCAATCGACAAACCCTCAAACCAATGAGTTATCGCAATTACCTAATGAGGTACTTGCGGCTAAAAACATTCAATTTTCGAAAGACTCGATTACGCTTGATGTATTTATTGATAAACATTGGCAGACATTAAGACTTGGCACTGCAAGCACACCTCAAAATTTACAAAAAATAGCCAGTGCTAACATACAACTTAGTCCCGATGGCAAACAGCTCAACATCACGCCAAACACTACAACCCTTACTTTAAATCAACCAGTACAATTACAGCGTTTATTAAATTATGTAAGCACGGGCACTGAGGTACAAAGCAAACCAATGGATTTACAAGTGGTTATGTCCCCTACCCCAAAATTAGTAATTGATAAACTTAACGCCAGTATTGCCATAAATAAAGACGTAGCGCAGTTACTTTTAACCGAGCAGCCTTTAAAAGTAGTTGTTAGCACGACTAACAAAGGCGCACAGCTTAATGTTATTAATCGCTTTGCAGATACAATTCATACGCAACCACTTAGCCAAACTAAACTTACTAAATTACTCGTGGCCTTATTACCTAGTGCGCAACTTCAAGCAACACCTAAACTAGCTATTTTGACTCATCCTCAAAAGTCAGGTTCGTTTACGACGCCTATTACTAATCAACAAGTTAGTGAGCTACCTAGCACGCCCATTAAAGTGAATTTAGTAAATCAGGCTGATAAATTACTTATTAAGACCGATACTAATAATATAAAAGTAACGCTTAATAACTCATTTTCTAAACCGTTTAACGAGTTACTTTTAGCTCAAAAAAGCAGTGTCCCTGAAATACCTTTTTCTGCGTCCACTATTAAAGCAAGCCCACTGCTTACACCTAATAGCCCAATAAAATCGTGGCTACAAAATAGCTTTAGTGATTTAAAAACGCGAATTAATGATGCGGTTAAATACTTTGAAAATAAGCCCTTTGCAGCAGCAAATAAATCTGAGTTAATGCCGCCGTCTGGATCATCTGCGATACAAAGGCCGGGCTTAGTTACGCAATTAACAGTATCACCGTTAAATAGAGTTAACATTACTCAAAATGTAAGTACTGCGTTAAATAGTAATACGAGCAATACTTTACCAGAGCACTTTTCAAGACTTCCGCCACTTGTACAATTAACTCAGCAAATAAAAGGAAGTGTTAGTGTTTGGCAATCATCTACAAATATAACAACAGCTAACACGCCAACGCCAACGCCAAATAATATTACTCAAAATGGAGTGGCGAGCGCTAAGCCAAGTAATTTAAACGAGAGTCAATTGAGTGCTCTGAATATTAGTACTAACAGTAAAGTTGATACGTTAATTAAGCCTACAAGTGAAATTGTTACTAAAGGGCAAATAACCTCTTCAGTGCAACCAGTAATAAACGGCAACAATCAAAACAGTGCAAACTCAGCCTCGATTAAAAACATGCTCCCATTAGCAGAGCCGTTATCTAATATTGCCTCTCGTAGTCAAATGCTACAACCAATAGAAGCAAAGCTATTAAGCACACTATTAAAGCTTCCTGATACCACAATCCCTACGGATAGAGTAGCTGGTAACAAACAGCTTTTAAGTAGTCAAATTACTGACATTACAAATAGAGCAACAAAAGAAACGCCCGATTTAACTCGCTTAATTAACCAAGCATTTAATCGCATGGTCTCAAGTAATAATATTAACCCTGCGACCATACGGCGTGAAGTATTAGCCACCTTACAACCATCTCAATTAACGGGTGATATACTACAAAGTAGCTTCACTAAAGGACTTGAACAAGTTGCAGTGAGTATTTTAGCAGCCCCTATAATTAGCCAATCAGTAACACCGATAAACTTTAATAACCAAACTGGCTTAGATGCACTTTTACAAGTACTCATACCTACTTTTAAAACAGGAAACGCGGGAGCAAAAATACTTGAGCAACTGCAGCAAGCTCAAGTTCAAGCATTGGCTAGCGAAATCGTACAAGTTAAAAACACACTTACCCAAGTAAGTGTTTCAACACCAAATCAACAACCAGACACAAACCCGCTTGCACAATTTTTATTACCAATGAAATTGCCGCCTGAGGCCGCCCAAACAGAAATAACATTGGGGCAGTATAAAAAGCCAAGCGCAGATAAATTAGAAGATAAAAATGTATGGTTTGTCAGGTTAAACTTTGATTATGCACAGATTGGGCAGTTACAGATTACCGCTGAGTTAATGGATAAAGCACTCGATTGCCAGCTATTAGCCTCAAGCCAAGAAGTAAGCGCAATTGCTCACCCTCACTTAGATAATTTAAGATCCAAACTAGCTAAGCATGGTTTACAGGTTGGAGAGCTCAACTTAAAGCGAGGCGATGCAAATAATCAGGCATTTTATAAATCTCATGCAATTATTAATATTAAGGTTTAGTAATGAGTGATACACCTATTAATAAGTCAGCCATTGGGCTTTTATACGAAGCTGGCAACACCCCCACTGTAAGCGTAAAAGGGTTTGGTGAGTTAGCTGACGAAATAATTGCAGCGGCAAAATTAAAAGGAATTATGATCCACGAAGATGCAGCGCTTGCTAAAACGTTGTCGCATTTAAGCTTAGGGGAAGAAATCCCTAAAGAGCTTTATTATGTAATTGCAGAGCTTATTGCGTTTTCGTATGTATTAAGAGGTCAATTTCCGCCAGGCTGGCAAGACTTTCAAGGTAAGTTAAATATTAAAGCGTGAGATTATTTATACGCTTATAGCTAAAAAGGCGCTAAGCGCCTTTTTGTTTATGTAGTGAAAATAGTAATTCGGCTTCTGCTCGCGGTAATTCGCATTCGCGTATCACCTCATCGAGGTCCGCACCTAACTCAACCATTTTTACTGCACGAGAGTAAATTTTAGCATCAGGGTCATCGTATTTCTGCGCAGCTTGTTGCTGTATCAAATCTTGATTTTGTTGCTCAACCTCAAGCACTCGCTTACCAATACTTAAAAGCCCTGTTCTAAGCTCTGAAATTTCACTTCGCAAAATATGAGTTTGCTCTGAGCTATCTTTAAGCTGCTGTAATACAGCATTAATTTCATTCACTTGTTTGTTTTTTAATGCAATTATTAGCGCCAGCGATATAAGTCCTACCGCTAACGCTGATATAGCTATACTAAGTAACAGCATAATTTATTTGGTAAAGCTTATATATCGCTTAACTCATCCCATTCATCATCGCTGAGTAACTTGTTTAAATCGACTAAAATCAGTAGCTCATTATCACGATTACAAACGCCTTGAATAAACTTAGCACTTTCTTCAGTACCAACATTTGGTGCACTATCGATCTCAGAGCTGCGTAAATAAACGACTTCAGATACGCTGTCGGCTAAAATGCCGATAACTTGCTCTTCAGCTTCAATAATTAATATACGAGAATTATCGGTTGCATCAGCAGCTAACAAACCAAAACGTGCACGAGTATCAATAACAGTTACAACGTTACCGCGTAAGTTAATAATACCAATAACGTAAGAAGGTGCACCTGGTACAGGGGCTATCTCTGTATAACGAAGTATTTCTTGTACTTGCATTACATTTACGCCGTAGGTTTCTTCCTCTAGCTTAAACGTAACCCACTGTAAAATTTCATCATTATTATCTGCGTTTTTATTTGCTGACAGTAATTTATCTTGATTCATGCTATTACCCCGTAATGGTCATTACTACTGACGGCTATCTAAGCCTTTCTCTAATAATATATTTAAATTATCTACATCTATTAAAGCACACATTTTTTCTTTTATAACACCAGCAAGCCATGGGCGCTTACTTTTATTTGTACGCCATTTTACATCTTCTTTACTCAATGTAATGTTATTTATCAACTTTTCAGCTAATAAGCCCCACTGGCTATCACCTAAGGTAATTAAATACTGATAATCTAAAGACGCCTCTAATTTATCATCATACTTTTCTGGCATTACCCAACGAGCAGTATCAACAACATTAAGCTTTTCTTCTCTGTTGAGCATAACGCCTTTAAACCACTTTGGCTTACCAAACAAATGATTTACTTCACCTAATTGATGTATACCGCCTAATGCTTTTAATGGCACAGCCAATGTTAAACCAGCGACTTCAAAAAATAATGCCTGAAATTCACCATCAAAATAGTCAGATTGGCTAGTGGTTATAATCTGTGGTTCTGGTTCTTCTGTAGTCGTACTTATCGGCTCTATTACTTCATCGTTAATGACTTTATTAACTTTTGCGGCTTCAAATATCGGTTCAACTATTGGCTTAATTTCAGGATTAAGTAAGTCTTGATCAAATATTTTTTCTGCCGCTTTTATCTGTTCTTTTGGTTTTAAATGAATATGTTCTTGCTGCGAGTCGTGTGGCATTTGCTCAAGTAATTTTGCGACTGGCTCAAGGTTATCTACAGGCTCGTCTTCACATAACAAAGCCCCTAGGTATTGTTTCATTACTTTTTCATTAGCAAATAATTGCTTACTCATTCATTAACCTTGTTCAATTAAATATTCTAGCAGTGCTTTATATGCGTATACACCACGCGAACGAGGACAATACTCTACAGGCACTTTTTGCGCAAAGCTTGCATCTCTAAATTTGGTATCTACCGGTATCACACCTGGCCAGACTTTATCACCATACGTACTTTGCAATGTTTTATATGCTTCTAACGATGCTTTAGTACGTTTATCATACATAGTAGGAATTATAGTATATTGATAATCTTTCGCTTGAGAGGTTTGCATTAATTCCATAGTGCGCATCATTCTATCAAGCCCTTTCAGTGCTAAAAATTCCGTTTGCACTGGCACTAAAATTCGCTCACTTGCTGCAAGCGCATTAACCATTAACACCCCTAAAACTGGGGGGCAATCTAAAATGGCATAATCGTAATGTTCACTGATTTTTGCAAGCGCTTTTTTTAGTATTAATCCCATACCTGTTTTATTACCCATGCTTCTATCAAGCGTGGCTATCGCCATTGTTGCGGGTAAAATATCTAGGTTTTCAAGTGTTGATGGGCATAAAGCTTGAAGTATCTCTTCACTTTGCATGCTCGTGCCACGCGCAAAAATATCATATACGCTGACTTCCAAATCTTCTGAGTCAATGCCAAAGTAATAAGTGAGTGATGCATGAGGATCTGTATCAATAAGCAACACACGCTTACCCTGCAAAGCTAAAATACCAGCAAGGCTCACTGCTGTTGTTGTTTTACCAACACCACCTTTTTGATTTGCGACAGTCCAAATCTTCACATTACATCCTAATTACTGTTCATTGCGCGTTGTTATGCGAATACCACCATGAGGCAAACGAATTATTTTTATTGTATCGTCATCTGAAGGGAGCTCAATTTCAGGCTCTGCCACTACTGGCTTGACGGCCTGTTCATCACCTTTAATGTCTTGTATTGGTGGTAAACCATACTTAGAAAGTGCAATAACAACTTTACGATTTTCTGCTCGCCCTTGTTCTGTATCGTTACTTACAAAAGGTGAATATTGACCATAACCTTCTATCGCCATTCTGGCAGAATTAATACCTAATGCTTCCAGCTCTACTAAAATAGATGTTGCTCTAGCAACCGAGAGTTCCCAATTTGAGCGAAATATTTCATTGCGAATACTTTCATCATCAGTATAACCACGCACCCTAATATAGTTATCTACTGGAGCAATAATATCTTTAACAATTTTGACGACTTGTTTTGCCCTAGAGTGTGCAACTGAGCTACCACTTGAAAATAACATACCTGAGCTTAGCTCTATAATCAGCCAATCTTGATTAAGCTCTAAGCTGGCTTCTCCATCACGAATTTCATCAATAAGCGCTGACTGCAGTTTAGTAAGTAAGCTATCAAGTGGTTTACCTAAATATTTCTGTTGTATGTTACTTGTATCACTTTGACCGTCGAGTAACTCTGGACCTTGTTCTTCTTTTAAAATACTTTCACCATAAAGAACCTCTTGTTCAGGTGTCACTCTATCAGTCAATATTCCATTACCATTGACGCCCTCACCTTGCTGGGAGTGCTGGCGGGCAGATTTATCAAAAACGTGTTCAAGGGAGTCTGACAATATTTGAAATTGTTCTTCTTTGTTAATCGCTATCGCATACAGCACCACAAAAAAAGCAAACATAATGGTCATGTAATCGGCATACGATACAAGCCAACGCTCTGTATGTTGACTTTTAGGAGCAGAGTGACGAAGTCGTCGTCGTAGCATGTTATTCGTCCACTAAATTAGGACGCTCTACACGGTAGGCTTCAAGCTTTAATTCTATATTTACTGGGCTTTCGCCAACGCTTATCGCAATCACACCTTCGGCAAGCATTTCATGGTAAAGCATTTTTTGCTCTACACGCTGTTTTAACTTATTTGCCATAGGTAAAAACAATAAATTAGCTAAACCAACACCATAAATGGTCGCGATAAATGCCGTTGCAACGCCTGCACCAAGCATTTGTGGATCGGTAATAAACGACATTGCCTGTATTAAACCAAGCACAGCACCTAAAATACCAATGGTAGGACTGTAGCCCCCCATCGCTTCATAAACACGTGCGGCTTCAAGCAAGCGATCGCGTTCTAGCAGTAAATCAATTTCAAGCGTGTCACGTAGTTTTTGCTCTGAGCAGCCATCTACAAGCAAACTTAAACCTTTTGCTGCATATGCATCTGGGTGAGCTAGCGCTTCGTTTTCAAGCGCTAAGTAACCTTCTTGACGTGCCTTATGAGACCATCGCTTAACTTGTTCTATTGCATCTTCAATATCATATTGTGGCGCAACAAAAACCCAAGAGCTCATATTTAGCATTTTTTTAAAGGTACTTGCTGATGTTTGTAACATAACAGCGCCAAGCGTGCCGCCTAATACAATAATAAGGGCAGGACCATTAAATAAAGCAGAAACAACGCCGCCTTCTAAAGAGTAACCTAAACCTATTGCACCAAGTGCTACAAATAGTCCAAATATTGAGAGTTTATCCACAACCTACCTCTCTCTTGATACGTGCTGCAACATCGCTTAATGCTAAACTTTCACTCGAAAGCCCCGCATTAGCAATGGCTTGAGGCATTCCATAAACAACACAGCTTTTTTCATCCTGTGCCCAAATGGTTGCACCCGTTTGTTTTAACATTCTTGCACCGTCACGTCCATCAGCGCCCATGCCTGTTAAAACGATAGCAAGCACATCGCCTTGATACGTTTTTGCTGCACTGGCAAAAGTTACATCTACACTCGGTTTATAACTTATTCTCTCGCTATGATCTTCAAATACGCGCAGAGTTCTATTTGCACCACGCCCTTCTACCATCATCTGCTGTCCGCCAGGCGCTAGATAAGCAGTTCCTGGTTGTAAGCGGTCACCTTGTTGCGCTTCTTTCACTTTTATTTGGCACAGACCATTTAAACGTGCCGCAAATGCAGGTGTAAAAGCCGCAGGCATATGCTGAATAAGCAAAATAGGGTGAGGGAAATTAGCTGGCAATTGAGTCAGTATAGTTTGTAGTGCAACAGGGCCACCTGTAGAAGTGCCAATAGCTACAAGCTGGTATTGCTTTCCACTTGCTCGCATTGAGGCAACATTAGAATCTGACGGTGTTGTAGGTGCTGCTCTTTGAAAGCTTCTATCGGGTTGTTTTATCGAAGGCGTTAGTGTGTTTGTTCTTTGCGAAAGTGAGCTTGTTATCGGTTTACTTGATATTACTGGCTTAGGTGGTGTTGCAGCTTTAAACGTTCGCGGTAAACGTCTTCGCCCTATATCCTTCACTTTATTTTGTAAAAGCTTTATAGCGTCTTCATTATTGCGAGCGATGTCTTCAAATTTTTTCGGTAAAAAATCCATTGCTCCAGCATCTAGCGCATCAAACGTTGCTGTTGCGCCATCACGTGTTAGTGATGAAAACATTAAGATAGGCGTTGGATTACTCGCCATTATCTCTTTAACTGCGCTAATACCATCAAGCACAGGCATTTCGACATCCATAGTGATCATATCTGGACGTAGCTGAGCTGCTTTTTCAACAGCTTCTCTGCCATTCACAGCAAAGCCTATAACTTGTATGTCGCTATCTTGCTCAAGAATTTCGCTTACCCTGCGGCGAAAAAAGCTTGAATCATCAACAACTAAAACTTTAACGGCCATTTAGCTCTCTTATTAAATTTATGCGTAGGTATATATTAAATATATACCTACTTTATTATTAGCCTGCGTAATGTTTTAACATGTTTGGAACGTCTAAAATCAGTGCAATGCCACCATCCGAAGTTATTGTAGCACCTGCCATACCTGGTGTTCCTTGAAGTAACGCATCAAGCGGCTTAATCACTACTTCTTCTTGACCAATTAATGAGTCAACAACAAAACCAATTTGCTGCGTACCAATTTGCACAATAACTACATGGCCTTTTGCTTTTCGCTGTGAACGATCTGAGCCTTTAACTAACCAGTGCTCGAGGTAGAATAACGGTATTGCCTTTTTACGCACAATAATTGTTAATTGCCCATCAACCACATTTGTTTTCGTTAAATCTAAGTTGAATATTTCACTAACACCTGCAAGTGGTAACGCAAATGTTTGTGCGCCAACAATTACCATTAAGGTCGGTAATATGGCTAAGGTAAGTGGTACTTTTATCTCTAAAATAGTACCTACACCTAACTCAGATTGAATACTTACAGAGCCGTTTAATTGGGTGATTTTAGTTTTCACCACATCCATTCCAACACCACGACCTGAAATATCAGATATCTCTTCTTTTGTAGAAAAGCCAGGTGCAAAAATTAGGTTGTATGCTTCAGTGTCAGAAAGTCGACTCGCTTGATCGTGATCGAGCACGCCTTTACTAATTGCTATTTTTTTCAGTTTCTCAGCATCCATACCAGCGCCATCATCTTTAATGGTCAACAAAATATGGTCGCCTTCCTGAGACGCTGATAAAGTAACATTACCTGTTCTAGGCTTACCGGCAGCCTCACGAACAGCTGGCATTTCAATACCGTGGTCAACTGAGTTTCGAACTAAATGCACAAGCGGATCGGCTAGTGCTTCCACTAAGTTTTTATCTAAATCGGTTTCTTCACCTACAAGTTGTAAGTCAATGTCTTTGTTTAAGCTGCGTGCTAAATCGCGTACTACGCGAGGGAAACGACCAAATACCTTTTTAATTGGTTGCATTCGCGTTTGCATAACCGCGCCTTGAATATCAGCAGTCACTACATCTAAGTTAGAGATTGCTTTACCCATTGCTTCACTGTCTGAATTGGTCGCTAAACTAACCAAACGATTTCGCACAAGTACTAACTCACCAACCATATTCATAATTTGGTCAAGTCGTTTTGTATCTACGCGAACTGTCGTCTCTGCTGCTGGTGGCGCTGATTTTTTAGGCGTTGCTGGCGCTGCTTTAGCAACCGGTTTTTCTACCGGTTTAGAAGCGGGTGCTTTTACAGGTTCTGGTTTTTTTACAGGCACACTCGCTTTTGCAGCTGGTTTAGCTGGGATATTGGGCTGTTTCACAGCTGGAGTGCTTTCTATTGATTTAGGTGCAGTGCCTTTACCATGAAGTTCATCAAGAAGCGCTTCAAATTCATCATCACTAATTTCATCATCTGATGAATTAGCAGTATTTGACGCTGGTTTAGCTGATTCTACAGGCGCTTTAACTGCACTACTTTGCTCAGGTGCTTTACTCGCAACCTCACCAAAACTGCCAACTCCATGTAACTCGTCTAATAAGCTGTCAAATTCATCATCAGTAATATCACCATTAAAATCACTACTACTTGCTACTGGCTTTTCAACTGCAGGACCTTGTCCTTTACCGTGTAGTTCATCAAGTAAGTTTTCAAATTCATCTTCAGTGATTTCGTTTATTTCAGCGCCACTAACCGAAGGAGTTCCACTAAACATTTCATCAAATGCAAATGGATCTTCCTCATCAGCTATTGGCGTATCAACTACTTCATCAAGAGGTTGTTCAACGTCAGTTTCTGAAGCGACTCCGTTAAGCTCGGCTTCTGTTGGAGGTAGGCCCAAAATGTGGAGGGTTTGAAGTAACTCAGGATCTGCTGGTTCTGGCTTATCCCTATTTTGGATAGTCGCGAACATTTCATTAATGGTGTCGAGCGCTTGTAAAATAACATCCATTAACTCTGAATTGACCGTTCGCACGCCTTGACGTAGTAAATCAAATACGTTTTCAGCGCCGTGGCAAGCATCAACAAGTTCTGTCATAGCTAAAAAGCCTGCACCACCTTTTACAGTGTGAAAGCCTCTAAATATGGCATTTAGTAACTCGGTATCTTCTGGATTATTTTCCAGTTCAACTAACTGTTCAGATAAAAGCTCTAGGATTTCTCCTGCCTCTACAAGAAAGTCTTGTAAAATATCTTCATCGACTTCAAACATGCAGTTACTCTCCTCTTAGAAGCCCAAACTTGATAAAAGATCATCGACTTCATCTTGATCAGACACAACATCATTACGCGATTCTTTATCAATAATAGGGCCTTCAGGACCTGCTAAAGTTTGTGTGGCAACTGGTTCTTTTATTTTTTGTTGTTCTACTTTATTCGCTGTGTTGTCACTGTCATCTTGTTCAGCAAACGCTGTTAAAAGATGAAGTAAGCTTTCTTCTACTTCTCTAACAAGTTCTATAACACGGCGAATAACTTGACCTGTTAAGTCTTGATAGTCTTGAGCCATTAGTACATTTGTCATTAAGCTTTGAAGCTCATCCGTTTTATGATGAGAGTTATTCATAAACTTATCGATACTATGGCAAAGTTGTTTAAACTCACCAAGCTCAATCTCCCGGCTCATTAAACGATCCCATGTCGGTTTGATATGAGATATTTCATCTGCAAGTTGCTGAGCTATAGGTAAACTAGCCTCAACAGCATCCATTGTTTTATTAGCCGCATTTTCTGTCATTTCTATAACATAATTAAGCCGCTTTTTAGCATCTGGAATCGCATCTGTCGTTATGTTAGTTAAGCGAGTATCAAGCTCAAAACTTTTAAGTGCTTCGTGCAGTTGACGAGTCAACTTCCCAACTTCAGCAAATAATTTAGACTGCTCTTGCGAAGCTGTCTCTAAAATCAACTGATTAGCTTTATCTTGCTCATCGTTTTCTAAATAAATGACGAGTTGACGAGCTTGTTCTAACGTTATTTGAGGCGCAGCTGGTGCTGACATAAGCCTCTCCCCCATCATTAGCCTAAGCGTTCAAATACTTTTTCTAATTTAGTTTTTAATGTTCCAGCCGTAAATGGCTTAACAATATAACCATTAACGCCAGCTTGCGCTGCAGCTATTATTTGTTCTTTTTTAGCTTCTGCCGTTACCATCAGTACAGGGATATGTTTTAACTTATCATCTGCACGAATTGCTCTTAAAAGGTCAATACCTTGCATTCCCGGCATATTCCAATCTGTAACCACAAAATCAAATACTTGATTTTGTAACATAGGCAAAGCTGTAGACCCGTCATCAGCTTCTTGAACATTAGTGAAACCTAAGTCACGTAATAGGTTTTTTATAATTCGTCTCATCGTTGAAAAATCATCAACTACAAGAATTTTCATGTTTTTATCCAAAACATCCCCCAGTGAGGTATTAACCTTAGTTTACTTACTACTAGTTTATCCAGTCATTGATTTTAGCTTTAAGCTTAATCATCGCCTGACCATGTATCTGACTTACACGCGATTCGCTTACATCGAGTATATGTCCTATTTCTTTTAAATTCATTTCATCGTTATAGTATAAAGAAAGTACCATCGCATCACGCTCTGGTAATGACTTTATTGCATTTAGCAAAGACTCATTAAACCGATCATTTTTAACATTATTAAAAGGTTTGTCTAGCGCTAAATCTTGGCCTACGGGAGTAATAACATCCTCATCTACACCAAGGTCTTCTATGCCTAATACTTTACTGGTATTAACATCATTTAAAATATGATGGTACTCATTGAGTGAAATTTCAAGTTTTTCAGCAACTTCTGTATCTGTTGGTTCGCGATTCAGACTGCTTTCGAGCCCAGTAATTGCCTCTGCAACTTGTCGGCTTTTACGGTGTACTGAACGAGGAGCCCAATCACCACGACGCATTTCATCAAGCATAGCCCCGCGAATACGAATACCGGCGAAGGTTTCAAAGCTTGCGCCTTTTGTTGCATCAAAGTTTTTTGAAGCTTCTATTAAACCTATCATTCCTGATTGAATTAAATCATCAAGCTGAACGCTAGGTGGTAATCGAGCAATTAGATGACATGCCACTTTTTTAACAAGTGATGCATGTTTCTCAACAATCACATTTAAGTTTTGTGTTGATTGATATCCCATAGCTCTATTCACCAATGTTGTCATAATTAGCCGTTTACTAGTTTCTCAATGAAAAACTCTAAATGCCCAGATGGTTGATTTGGTATTGGCCATTTAACTGCTTTTGTCGCCAGCGCTTTAAACGCGAGAGCGGCTGGCGAACTTGGAAAGAGCTCAACAATCACCTTTTGGCGACGTGTTGCTTTGCGCATATTTTCGTCATAAGGAACCGTTGCTACTAGCTCCATTGAAACATCTAAAAAGCGATCGGTAACTTTAGATAGTTTTGCAAACAATTCAGTGCCTTCACGCATACTGCGGACCATATTGGCAACAATTTTGAACTTATAAACACCGTGCTCGCGGCTTAATACTTTAATAAGTGCGTAAGCATCGGTTATTGATGTTGGTTCATCGCACACTACAACCATTACATCTTGTGCTGCTCGTGAGAAGCTTAGCACCATGTCTGAAATACCAGCGGCTGTATCTACAATTAAAATATCAAATTCGGTATTCAATTCGCTAAATGCACGAATTAGCCCGGCATGCTCAGATGGCGATAATTCAACCATACTTTGCGAGCCCGATGTAGCGGGTACAATTTTAATACCAGCAGGCCCTTCAACTAAAATCTCGTCAAGCTCACATTCACCTGACAAAACGTGTGATAAATTGCGCTCTACACGTAAACCAAGCATCACATCACAGTTTGCTAAACCTAAGTCAGCATCCAGCACTAATACTCTATTACCTTGTTGCCCTAGTGCAATAGCGGTATTTAGAGAAACATTTGTTTTCCCCACCCCACCTTTACCACCGGTTACAGCGATAACTTTTACGCCGTTGTTATTGTTTTGACTCATTTTGCGCAGGCCGCTTGCTTGATCTAATACTGTGTTAATCATACATCCCTACTGTACTTGGCGCCACTGCTTGGTGCCTTGAATGTTGTGCTTTTGTTCTTTTTAAATATAACTGCTCAGCCTTTTTCACTAGTTTTTCAGCATTTGCAACACGAATATCTTCTGGCACTCGTTGACCGTTAGTAAGATACCCTATTGGAAGGCGATTTTGAATCGCAATACTAATTATCTCACCCAAACTTAATGATTCATCTAACTTAGTGAAAATACAACCACTTAACTGTACTTTTTTAAAGTGGCGTACTGTTTCTTGTAATACATTAATTTGTGCCGTCGCGCTTAGTACTAAGTAACTGCGAATATCCACACGTTGGTTACGCATTAACGTGTTTAACTGCTCAGTTAAACGTAAATCTCGCTGACTCATACCTGCTGTATCAATTAATACTAGACGTTTATTTCGTAAATGATATAAAACTTCAGCTAATTCATTAGCATCTTTAACTTGCTTTACACCACAACCAATAATACGGCCGTAAGTAGCAAGCTGTTCATATGCACCAATTCTGTATGTATCAGTGGTTATTAAGGCCACTTTATCAGCGCCATATTTTTGTGCGCCTAACGCTGCAAGCTTAGCAACTGTTGTTGTTTTACCAACACCTGTTGGACCCACTAACGCATATACACCACCTTGGCGAAGTATTTCATTATTGGTTGTTTGCATTTGATCTTCGACCATCGTTAACAATGCTTTCCAACCTTGCTTACGAGATACATCATCAGGTACAAAACATGCCATTTGTTGCGCTACTTCTTTATCAATACCCATACCGACTAAGCGGTCAACCATGCAAGCGCGTGTTGGATCGCGACGCGCCATATCTTGCTGCATTAAGCCCGATACTTGATGCTCAAGCAATTGACGAATTGCGTTCATTTCTTCACGCATTGTTGTCATTTCTTCGCTTTCATTATTGGGTGTTTGTTGGCGAGCAGTTACTGGACTATCTAAATCATCAAAGTCGCTGTCTAAATCATCAAAACCTAAGCTATCCGCTTGAGTTTGTGGACGAACTGGCGCTGCATTTTCAGGAGCAAACATATTTTTAGTACGCTGTTCCATAACTGGTTCTTGATAGTTATCGGTAGTATCAATACCTGATTGTGAAAACATTGATGCAAGTTCAGGGGAGCGAGGACGCGGTGATTGGCGCTCTAATAAAGCCTGTAGGCTGTCAGCCACTTTTGCTTGCGGCTCTGGTTTGGCACGCTGAGGCTCTGGTTTTACAAAATTATGCATACTTTGCTGTGGTGCTTGAGCACGCGGCTCTGCAGTACGTTGTGGTTGCGCTGCTACTTTAGGGGCTGCTTTGTCATAATCAACTGCCGCTACAATTTCTACACCGTTAGCCAGCTTCTTATTTGACATAATAACCGCATCAACACCTAATTCATCTTTAACTTCTTTAAGTGCTGTGCGCATATCTTTAGCAAAAAAACGTTTAATTTTCATGATTCAACCCCTGTTAAAATCTTATTGTTGGCCTACAGAGCTAACAATCTTGATCTGTCTTTCGTCTGGTACCTCTTGATAAGACATCACTCTCAATCCTGGAATGGTGTACTTAACAAAACGAGATAACACAGTGCGTAACATTCCTGACGTTAGCAATATAGAAGGTTCACCGGCCATTTCTTGATTTTGATGCGCTTGTGTCAATGACACTTGAAGTCGCTCTGCAAGTCCAGGCTCAATACCGGCACCTTCATCGCCTGCATTTTGTAATGACTGATGCAACATCTGTTCCAACTCAGGTGCCAAGGTTATGACAGGGATTTCTGATGACATACCAACCGCATCTTGAACAATTAACCTACGCAGAGAAATACGCACTGCAGCCGTTAATACATCAGGGTCTTGGCTACGCGGACCATACTCAACAAGGGTTTGAACAATTGAGCGCATATCGCGAATAGCTACACCTTCATTCAATAAATTTTGCAGTACTTTTACAATTGCAGTTAATGGCAACACATCAGGTACTAGCCCTTCTACTAAGCGAGGATGGCTTTTAGCAAGCATATCAAGCAGGTTTTGAACTTCTTCATGCCCTAGTAACAACGCCGCACTGTTAGTTAATAACTGGCTAATATGAGTGGCAACTACCGTGGCTGAATCTACAACGGTATAACCTAGTGATTGCGCTTCATCTTTTTGATCAGGCTTGATCCATACTGCATCAAGGCCAAACGCAGGATCTTTAGTTTCAACCCCTTTAATTGGGCCAAATACTTGCCCTGGGTTAATTGCTAGCTCGTCGCCATGTTTAAGTTCGCTTTCACCGGTTGAAACACCCATTAGCGTTATTCTGTAAGCATTAGGGTCAAGCTCTAAATTATCGCGAATATGAACAGGTGGTACTAAAAAACCAAGCTCTTGAGAAAGCTTTTTACGTACACCTTTAATACGATTAAGTAGCTCACCACCTTGTGATTGGTCCACTAACGGAATTAATCTATAACCTACTTCTAGGCCAATTACGTCAACCTGTTGAACATCATCCCAACCAAGTTCTTTTTGCTCTTGTTTATTGGCAATACCTGTTGCAGCGCTTCCGCCACTGGCGGCCTCTTCGGCTTCTGCTGCAGCGGCTTTTAGCTTAGTTTGCTGTGTGTAGTAAGCTAAATAACCCAATAACGCACCTAAACTTAAAAAAGCAAAATGCGGCATACCAGGCACTAAACCCATGATGATCAAAATACCTGAAGCAATAAAGAGTGATTTTTCGTTACCTAGTTGTTTCTTAAATTGGTCACCCATATTGAGCGACTCATTTTGACGTGTTACAACAATCGCGGTACCAATTGAAAGCAGTAAAGAAGGAAGTTGAGCAACTAAGCCATCACCAATGGTAAGTAATGTATATACTTCCATTGCGTTGCCAAAACTCAAATTATGTTGAATCATACCGACAAATAAACCACCAACAATATTGATGATTAATATAACAATACCTGCAATGGCATCGCCTTTTACAAATTTACTCGCACCATCCATTGAGCCGTAAAAATCAGCTTCGCGAGTTACTTCCTCGCGGCGGTCACGCGCTTGCTCAGCACTGATAAAACCAGCGTTTAAATCGGCGTCAATTGCCATTTGTTTACCCGGCATTGCGTCAAGGGTGAAACGTGCAGATACCTCAGAAATACGCCCAGCACCTTTAGTAATTACCACAAAGTTAATAATGATCAGAATTAAAAATACGACCAAACCAACAGCGTAGTTACCACCAATAACTACGGAGCCAAACGCTTCAATTACCTTCCCAGCAGAATCCCCACCGTTATGACCCTCAAGTAATACAACTCGAGTGCTGGCAACATTAAGCGCTAAGCGCATAATCGTAGCGATTAGTAATACAGAGGGGAATATACCAAACTCAACCGGCTTCATCGTGTAAACAGTCACGAGTAAAACCACTAATGCGAGGGCAATATTAAACGAGAAAAGGATATCGAGTAAAAATGGCGGTAACGGTAAGATCACCATTCCCAAGGCAGCAAGCACAAGCAAAGGAGTACCTACCCCTTTGGCATAGTCTTTTTTGTCTCTGTTAAGTTGTTGTAATACCGCTTTAAAACTCATAATTCTACAATTTCAAAAAATTGACACTACGTAGAATTTGCAATAACTATTCCAAGTTACTGAGTTAACGGTTTAATACTTGTAGGCATCGGGGATTGGGAGCTTATTATTAAGTTTAGTTGGGCGTTTTCCGCGCCCTTTATTAAAGCGCTTAAGCTGAAATACATACGCTAAAACTTGCGCTACTGCAGTAAATAGCTGATCGGGTATTTGCTCTCCTACTTCAGCAGTATGATAAAGCGCTCGGGTCAACATGGGGGATTCTAAAATAGGTACTTCATTCCCTATTGCTACTTTTCTAATTTGCATCGCCATTTCATCGATACCCTTAGCAAGCACTATTGGCGCTCCTGCGCGCTCTGTATCGTATTTTAATGCTACTGAGTAGTGAGTTGGGTTTGTAACAATAACATCAGCGTCAGGGACATCTTGCATCATACGGTTTTGCGACATTTGCCTTTGAGTTTGCCTAATACGCGCTTTTATTTGTGGGTCACCTTCAGAGTTTTTATACTCATCTTTAATCTCTTGCATTGTCATTTTAAGTTGTTTGTTATGGTTATAACTTTGAAATGGTGCATCAATAGCCGCAATAATAATTAAAGTGCACGAAAGACCTAAAAACATCCAGCCTAAAATCTCTAAGGCATGGATAATATTACCTGGTGCACTTTCTAAACTTAAATGCAGTATTTCATCAAAATAGGTATTAATTAAAAATATAGCAAAACTTGCAACCAAACCAAATTTTAAAAGTGACTTTACAAGCTCAATAGCCGCTTGCGGGCCAAACATACGTTTAAAGCCTTTCATTGGCGACATTTTACTTGCTTTAGGTGCAGCGGCTTCCCAGCTAAAATTAAAACCACCTAGTAACGTATTACCAATAAATGCAGCCAAAACTATAATTAATACAAACATAGCCATAGGAAACATTAAAGCGTCTGCAACCTCTCCCCATACGGCAAACATTTTAGTAGTATCAAAGGCTTCGTTGCGATTTAAGCTAAGGGTTCGGCCCATTACATTGTATAAACCTTTGCCAATTTCTGGCCCATACATCAAAAGCGATATAGCCGAAAAAATAAGTACAAACATGGTACCTAGCTCTTTTGAGCGCGCTATTTGGCCTTTCTTTTTAGATTCTTCAAGTTTTTTGGATGTGGGTTCTTCTGTTTTTTCTTGTCCTGAGTCTTCAGACATGACTTTCTCCTAAGGTGAACAACCAACTAAAGTACACATTAGCTCAACCATTTTTAACCATTGAAACTCAAACTGAGTAACAAAGTTACCTAGTGTCGCCCAAATAATAATAAGTCCCGCTACCAAGGTAAACGGAAAACCAATAGAGAAAATATTTAATTGCGGTGCTGCACGCGTCATAATACCAAACGACATATTAATAACGAGCATCGCGGTAAGCGGTGCAAGTGAGAGTACCAGTGCTGTAGTAAACATCCAGCCACCCCAGGTCACTATGTCCCAGTAATGATCTACAGACCACCATGTGCCATCAATGGGTAGCACTTGAAAACTATGCACCACCATTTGAATCATCATTAAATGACCGTTAAAAGCAAAAAATAATAGGGTGGCCAAAATAAGGAAAAACTGGCCCACAGCAGGCACACTCGCACCATTAGAAGGGTCAATAACCGAAGCAAAACCTAAACCGGTTTGCATCGCGAGTATTTGCCCTGCTAACACAAAAGTATTTAATAAAAGTATAGATGCAAAACCAATAGCAACACCAATCAGCATTTGTTGAATAACGACTAAAATCATCTCAAACGAAAATAAATTAGTGAATGTAGCTGGGGGCAGAACAGGAACTACAACAAAAGTTACAACAACCGATAAACCCATTTTTATACGTGTAGGAACATTTTTAGCCCCCAAACCAGCCATAATCATAATCATTGAGCTAATGCGTACCAGCGGCAACAAAAAATCGCTCAACCATTGAATAACGACAGCAAAGGGGTATTCCACGTTTAGCCTGCAATTTCAGGAATAAGTAATACTAGGCGAGTAAAAAAGTCCATTAGCTCTTGAGTAAGCCAATGCCCACCCACAATAAGCGCACTAATGGTAATTAATAAACGAGGTAAAAAGCTCAATGTTTGTTCATTGATAGACGTTGCGGCCTGAAACACAGCCACAACTAAACCAATAATTAAGCCTGGGACTACAATTGCAGACACCAGCTTAATAACTAAAAAAAGAGCGTCACTTAGGATATCAACAAAAATTTCCGGTTCCATGTTGTACTCCTATTGTTGGGTCATGTTAATGCTTTGCATACTAAGTCACTAAACCAAAGCTTTTGGCTAGAGTCCCCATCACTAAGCTCCAACCGTCTACAAGTACAAATAACATAATTTTAAACGGTAAGGACACAATCATGGGTGAAAGCATCATCATACCCATCGCCATTAATACTGAGGCGACCACTAAATCAACAATTAAAAATGGGATAAAAAACATAAACCCTATTATAAATGCGGTTTGCAATTCGCTGGTTACAAAGGCGGGTATAAGCACTATTAACGGTGTATCTTGTGGCGAATCTAGCTGATCGTAACCGGCAATTTTAGCAAACGTTTCTAAGTCTTTGAGACGCACTTGAGAAAGCATAAAGGCTTTCATTGGCTCTTTAGCCAGCTCTAAAGCTTGTACTGAAGTAACCTGCTCATTTAAGTAAGGTTCTATAGCTCGCTCGTTTACCTGCTGATAAATAGGCGACATTATAAAAATACTTAGAAAAAGCGACATCCCTAATAACACTTGGTTTGACGGTGTTTGCTGCAAACCAATTGCTTGGCGCAAAATGGCGAGTACAACAATTATTCGTGTAAAGGAGGTCATCATAATTATGGCAGCCGGTATAAAACTCAGCGCCGTCATAATTGCTAAAACTTGTAACGTTACTGAGTAATCCTGTGTGCCATCAGCGTTTGTTGTAATAGTAAGCGCATCAATTCCTTCCGCGCTTACACTTGGTACAAACACCATGGCAAAAATAATAAGCAGCCACTTTGTCATAGGTTTAATTCTTTTTATTTTGGTTTGATTGCGGGTTTAAAAGTTTACCAAATCGTTTAGCGAGTTCAGGTAGTTCTTTTTCACTTAATGGGGTTTCTAACTTGTGTAAATAATTAATACTGTGGGGAGTTACACCAAGTAAATGCTGAGCATTATCTATCTCAACAACCATTAAACGCTCGCGAGAACCCAAAGGTAGACTTCTGACTACTTTAAATTCATCGCTGTTTGCTAAATTTGGATTAAGCTTTTTAACAAAAAATGCCAGCACAATAATTAGTACTAGCACCATTACAAGCGACAGCACCATAGAGAGTATATCTCCAGTTGGTGTTGCCACATCTGCTTTTGAAAAAACGGAACTCGTTAAAGCAACTAATAAGCTCATCGTAGTTTTTTGATCCGCTCTACTTGGCTTATCACGTCAGTTAAGCGAATACCAAACTTGTCGTTTACTACAACTACTTCACCATGGGCTATCAAAGTACCGTTAACTAGCACGTCTAGCGGCTCGCCCGCAACACGGTCAAGCTCAACAACAGAGCCTTGGTTAAGTTGCAATAAGTTACGAATATTAATTTTAGAGCGTCCTACTTCCATTGAAATAGTAACGGGGATATCTAAAATAGTGTCGAGTTTTCGTTTTTCATCGCCACTCATTTCGTGTTTTGAATCACTTAACTCATCAAGCTCTGCAACATGTGCTTCGCTACTATCATCTGGAGCTTCGGCTTCTGCTAATGCTGCAGCCCATTCATCCATTGTGTCTTGATCATCGCTCATACTTTTAACCTTTTAATCAATTACCAGTCTAAGTCTACACCGTCAGAGAGGTGTAAATCATCTTCTAGTTCTGCTAATTCTGCATCTGAGTCAATTTTCTTGCCGCCTTTGGTAAATACATGCAGCTCAGATTTAACTGAATCAGGTCGTTTAATTTTTTCACTAATTTGAAGCGCAACATTATCGCGAGAGCGACCCATTTTAGCTCTAAATGTAGGTAGTTCTTCAACAAACACGGTTATATGCTCAGGCATTTCAACCGGAATAATATCACCGGCTTTGAGTTCCATAATTTGTTTTAAGGTTAAATCAACTTCAAGTAACTGAGTTGATATTTCAACCTCTACATCCATTATTTCATCGCGAAGCGCTTTGCTCCAACGTAAATCAGTATCTTCAGTATCAGACTGAACACCCGCATCTAACAGCTCTCGAATTGGCTCAAGCATTGAATACGGAAGTGCAATATGAAAATCGCCACCGCCGCCATCGAGCTCAATATGGAAAGAACTAATAACCACAACCTCAGTTGGGCTTACAATATTAGCCATAGCTGGGTTTACTTCAGAATCGAGATATTCAAACGATACATCCATAACCGGTGCCCAAGCTTCTTTATAATCTTCAAAGATTATTTTAAGGAGCATTTGTACAATTCGGCGCTCTGTTGGGGTAAATTCTCGGCCTTCTATTTTTGCATGATAACGCCCGTCACCACCAAAAAAGTTATCTACCAAAATAAACACAAGTCGTGCTTCCATGGTAATCAGGCCAGTGCCTTTTAAAGGTCTAAAACGCACCATATTTAAGCTGGTTGGAACAAATAAAGTATGAATATACTCGCCAAACTTAATCATTTGCACGCCGTTAATAGACACCTCTGCGGTGCGGCGCATCATGTTAAATAGGCTAATTCGCATATGACGAGCAAAGCGTTCATTAACAATTTCCAGCGTCGGCATACGACCACGCACGATCCGATCTTGCGAAGAAAAATCGTACTGAAGCGTACCTCCCCCGCCATCTTCACCGTCGTGTATATCTTCCTCTTCAACGTCATCAACGCCATGTAATAGCGCATCAATTTCGTCTTGGGATAATAAATCGCTCACGCTAACCCCTTATTGCATTACAAAGCCGGTAAACAATACCCGCTCAATTACTTTGCTGCCTTCAACATCCATTAAAGCTTCCTGTACCTTTTCAAGTGCAGAAAAACGAAGTGTTTCTTTGCCCGTACTCGTACTTAACTCATCGGCTGTTGTAGTAGAAAACACACTTAATAGCGTACCTTCTATTAATGGAATGTGTTTTTTAGCTGTTTCTTCATTTACTTCGCCACGTACCAGTAACTGTACTTTAATTTGCACAATCCTGTCGCGACTTGAGCCAGGCACGTTAAATACAAATGGGCGTGGCATTGACACATATAAAGCACTGCCTATCTCAGCTGAATCACCAAATCCGGTTGACAGTTCTGCAGAGATTCCCGCTTCTTCATCTAAGGTTTCAACTGACGCATCCGAACCCGACATAAAAAAGTAACCCGCAGCACCAACTACAATAAGTAGTACAGCTACTATGATTATTATTAGTTTCTTTTTACTTTTACCGGTTTCTTCAATTTCTAAACTTGTTTCTTCAGCCATCATGATTCCTTTAATCGCAAAGGTACTTGCTTGTTTTAGTTATTATAATAGCAGCACTTAGGCATAGTAATCTATTGATGATGAAGTTTGTTGTCGAGAACTTTGTGCAGTGTTATTTGCTTGCTCGTCGTTTTCATCATTAACTGACTTATTATTAGCCATATTACCTTGGGGTCCACTCTCACTTTGCTCAGCAGTTTCGCCACCTGATTGCCCATAAGAAATAGTACTTTCACCAAGCTCTAACCCTTGTTGCGCTAACATTTCACGTAAGCGCGGCATTGATTGTTCAAGTGCTTCTTTGGCTTGCTGGTTTTGTACTACAAAGTTTATATGTGCTTGTTCTGCATCGCTACGAATACGTATTTGCATACTGCCCATTTCGGGAGGATCTAGGCGAATTTCTGCTTCTTTATTATTAATGCTTAACATTGAGCTAACGCGCTCTTGCAATAATTTAGCTGCATCACTTTTAACAATATTAATTGCTTGCATTACACCAGGATCAATACTTATTTGCTTAACTTGCGATATACTTTGTAATTGTTGAGTTTGTATTATTTGGGTATCAAGTAAGCTCTGCTCGTAACTTAATGAGTCGTATTGGCTTAATGTGCTCACTTGCTGAGTATTTAAAGCAGCTGTAATTTGCGTAAATACTTGTGCTACGCGTGCAGGGGTTTGTTCTGCAGTTATTTTTTTAAGGCCATCTTTTTGTAATTCTTCAAGTGATTTTAATAAATCATCACCCTTAGTTGAGGTTGTTACGACTTTATTTAAATCAGCCCCTTCGTTTGTCGATGTCTTTAAGCTTAACTTTTGTGGATTATATACTGTATTAGGAGTCTCTGACGCTACAAACGTTTTTGAGTCGGTCTTAGCGGTATCGACAAGCCCTATTTCAATTGAGGCTTTTAATTCATTAACAGTTTGCTGAAGCACTGCCAATTGCTCGCCTCTAGGTTGCTCTGTTTTAATATAAGCGTTTAATTGCGTTAATAAGCTTTGTTTTTCAGTTGTATTAAGTGAATTGATTTCTGCGCTAAAAGAGTGTTTTGTTACCGTGCTCGTGCTCTGCGTTTTTTCGTTATCAGTAATAAATTGCGCAAGCATTTGCTTAAGATTTGAAGTGTTACTAGTTGCGTTACTGGCTGAATCAGTATTTTCTAATACTTTAACTTGCGCGTTAAGTTGTGAGCGCTGTTCAGGCGTTAAACTAGCAATAACATTATTAGCTTTAATTAAGCTTGCATCTTTAGCAATTAACGTATCTATTGCTGCGCCTTTTTCAATCTCAGATGTCTGTGAACTTACTTGTATCGTTTCTGATTCAGTTAAAGGAGGTGTCTCTACAGATGCAGCTGCTGGCGTAGGTACTGGTGTTGGCAACACTATATTTTTTAAGTTTTTATCAACGGGTTTCCCTTGAGCTAACTGCTCCTTTAAATCCATTGAAACTAATTCAGCATCATCAACTATGGGCCCAATGCTGTCATCGGGCTTTTTATTTATAGAATTTAATGGCCCTTCAATAGCTTCAGCAACACCACTTTTACGATGCTTGCCTTCATTTAATGGTAATGAATTTAAAGGTAGTGAGCTTAAGCTATCGCTTTTTGAATCAGTTAATTTAGCCGTTTTAGAGTCTACATTAGTGGCAATTGGATTTTTCACTACACTGGCTGTATTCGCTTCTTCAGCCGATACTTCATCACTTGTATTAGTGGATGCAATTATTGGTGTGCTTTGTAATTGTGTATTCTCTATTTCTGTGTTTTCTATTTTGGTATTCTCTGCTTGTGTAGCTTCTAGCTCTGCATTTTCTGATTCTAAACTGTTAGTTGCATCGAACGGCTTATTGACCGAAGTGCTCATTGCTTGTGCTGAATTAATTTGATCAAGCATCTCAACAGACACAAAAGTAACTTCGTCCGTTGTTACTTCATCTAGCTTTACGCTCAGATTTTCATTTTCTTCTGGCTGTTTATGCTTAGGTATGGCAATCGAATTTTCGGCATCGGGATTTTTATTGCCTTTAAGCAATGGCTCCATAGAGTTATGCGCTTCGTTTAGCTGACTTAAAAATTCATCGCCTAAATTTCCTTCGCCATTAGCTAAGCTATTGTCTTTAAAAGCTAATAGTGAATCTTTTTCAGAAGAAACTAAAAACGAAATGTTATTCATCGCCATAAATCACCTAATACCATTACGGCAATATGCCACCGCATACCGCCAAAAGTTGAATTCCACTAAGTAACAAAGCAATTAACGTGCCTGAATTACAAAGCTTTACGACGTTGAAAAAACTGATTAGCTGAAAATTCATCTAACATTTTTTGCTCATTTTTTGCCATTAACGCATTTGCTTTAAGTTTTTGATTTTCGATTAATTTGGCAACTGCTTTAGCTTTAATTTGCTGCTTAAGCCATAGAGTTTTACGTTGAGTAACAACTTGCTTAGCGGTATTTACGGTACTTGCTTGTTGGCGAATTGCCTCTTCAATTTTAGCTATAAAAGCATGGTACTGACCAAACCCTGCACTAGATAAACCCGACTTACCTTTTAGGTGTAACTGCTGAGAGTATTCAAGTCTAAAATTGTTTAAACCTTGTAACTTTTGTTGATTCGATTGCAAGTTTTGATTAGCTTGTAAGTAACTCATGCGCAAATTTTCTTCTTTATCATTTTCAATTTTGAGCAATAAATCGAGTTTGTTTTTAGCCATTATGCTTGTCCTAGTAACTGAGCAAGACCTTGCAGACCATCATCGTAACTAATGACATCTCGCATACCTTGTTGTAAAAATGCATTTACTCTTGGCATCATATTTATGGCTTGGTCGAGCATTTGATCGGTCCCTTTTTGATAAGCACCTAAAGTAATCATATCTTTGTTTTGTTGATACATTGAATAAACTTGCTTAAGTACACGGGCTTGTTGCATGTGTGGTTCAGAAACGACTTGAGGCATAACACGCGAAATCGATTTTTCTATATCTATAGCGGGATAGTGCCCGCTGTCTGCTAAATCACGCGATAATACAATGTGGCCATCTAAAATAGCTCGCGCTGCATCAGCAATAGGGTCTTGCATATCATCGCCTTCACTCAACACCGTAAAAAAGGCGGTAATAGAACCTTGCCCTTCACCGCCATTACCAGCACGCTCCACCAGCGCAGGTAATTTAGCAAACACCGAAGGCGGATAACCCTTTGTAGCGGGCGGCTCGCCAACAGCAAGTGCAATTTCACGTTGTGCCATTGCGTAACGTGTTACCGAATCGAGTAACAATAATACGTTTAAACCCTGATCTCTAAAATACTCTGCAATAGTTACGGCGCTCTCACAGCCTTTTAAACGCATAAGTGGTGATGAATCAGCGGGCGCTGCGACAACAACTGAACGTTTGCGCCCTTCTACACCGAGTATTTCTTCAATAAATTCTTTTACTTCGCGGCCACGCTCCCCCACTAAGCCAACAACAATTACATCGGCTTCGCTACCTCGGGTCATCATACCGAGAAGTACTGATTTACCCACACCAGAGCCTGCAAACAAGCCCATACGCTGGCCTTGCCCTACTGTGATAACCGAGTTAATAGCACGCACACCTACATCCATAGGCTTAGTGATTGGTCTTCTTGAAAGCGGGTTTATAGTATTTTGCGCAAACTTTAAATGATGCTCAGCATTAATTTTACCAAGGCCATCTAGCGGTCGCCCTAAACCATCCACCACGCGGCCTAATAAACTCATCCCTACAGGTAAACCTAAATTATTTACTTGAGGAATAACACGCGCACCAGGTAATACACCAGAGATGTGGTCGTTAGGCATTAAGTACAAAGTTTGATCGTTAAAACCGACTATTTCAGCGTCTACAAAGCCGTTCATAGTTTCTATTTTACATTGGCTACCAACGGGTGCACGTAAGCCTCTAGCCTCAAGGGTAAGGCCAACAACACGCGTTAAAATACCTGCCACAGCAGGCGCCGGGGTTTTAATATGTTGTTGATATTGAGATAAGCGTTCGCTTAAAGGTGCACGTTGAGTTGACATAACACGCCAATAAAATAGTTAGATACCACTATTATGCAAAAAACTATCCAACGTTTCTTTGACACGTGTTTTAAGGGTCATGTCGAGTGAAGATTGCGCTGTTTTAACTTCACAGCCACCGCGCTCAAGAGTGGGCTCTGCCATTAATTGCCAGTTATTATCAATAATGGTTTGTTCGCCGTAGCTCTCTTTTATGAGTTCTAAGTCTTCGGGGTTTAAATGGATTCGTACTTTTTCTTGCTCCGCATTAAGTGAATCAATACTTTGCTTTAACGTATGTAAAATCACATCAGGCGATGTTTTTACTTCTTGATAAATAACAGCTTCCGCCAACATGCTAGCTAGTTGTACTAATTGCTTCTCGGCTTGTTCGTCCACTTTATCTAGCGGTGCAGTTAGCCCCTCTAAAATGGCTTTTAAACTTGTTAACTGCTCTTCAATTAATGGTTTTACATCTTCAAGGCCTTGTGTTTTACCTTGATCTAAGCCTTCTTTGTAACCTGCTTCTTTACCTTCGCCAACGCCTTTTTCAAAGCCGTCTATGTAGCCTTGCTCATGACCTTGTTTAAGGCCTTCTTCGTACGCGTCTTGTCTAATACGTTCAAGCTCAACCATGGTAAGCGCAGGGAGTTCTGGTTCTTGTGGCTCATCAATAGGCATTTCTTCGGCTAATTCTTTTTTGTACAACTCACTAAGCGGTGTGCCATAAGCTGTAGAGCGATTCCCAAAGCTGCTCTCATCTGGTGCTACATCCGGAATAGCCCAGTTTTTTAATAATTCATCTGCTTCATCAGCCCGAAGTGTGCGTCCTTTGAGTTTGCTCATGGTTTACAGGAACTCCTCGCCACCGCCGCCGCCCAGCTGAATTTCACCCGAGTCAGACAAACGACGCGCTGTTGATAAAATCTCTTTTTGCGCCGCTTCTACTTCGCTTATACGTACCGGTGCCATTGCTTCTAAATCATCAGCAAGCATTTCGGCTGCACGCTTAGACATATTACCTAGTATTTTATCTTTAAGTGCATCATCAGCACCCTTAATTGCTTTCATTAGTACGTCTTGTTGTACTTCTCGTAGGATTGCTTGAATACCACGGTCTTCAACATCCATTAAGTTTTCAAACACAAACATTAAGTCTTGAATTTGCTGCGACATCTCTTCATCATGCTCACGAATAGAGTCCATTAACTGCCCTTCAACGTTAGTATCAAGGTAATTTAAAATATCTGCTGCAGCCTTCAAACCACCCATTTTAGCAGCTTGCGCACCTGCTTGGCCGGCAAATTGTTTTTCCATTATTTCGTTTAGCTCTTGCAGTGCTGCAGGCTGAACTTCTTCAAGGTTTGCAATCCGCATGGTTAAATCTAAGCGTACTTTTTCAGGAAACTGAGAAATAATTTCAGCTGACTGTTCTGGCTCTAAGTACGATAATACAATAGTTTGAATTTGTGGATGCTCATTGCGAATAATACTAGCGACCTGTTTAGAGTCCATCCATTTTAATGAATCCAAGCCTTTAGCGCCTGAGCCCATAACAATTTGGTCAATAAGGCTAGCGGCTTTGTCTTCACCAAGGGCTGCAGTAAGCGCTTTTCTAATAAAGTCTTCTGACTGAAAACCAATGGTACTAAAGCTTTGAATTTGTTCTATAAACAAGTTGTGTACAGCGCTAATCTTGGCTTGTGATAAATCCTGTAACCCAGCCATCGCCATACCCACTTTTTGCACCTGTTTAGGTTCTAAGTGTTTAAGGATTTGCGCGGCATCTTCTTCTGATAAACTCAAAAGTAATATAGCGGCTTTATCTACCCCATCTAGCTTATCAACATCAAAGGCTGGCGGGAGTTGTTTTTGTTCTTGATCAGTCATCTTCTGTTAACCACGCTTTGACTACTTGTGATGATAGTTCTGGTTCGTTAGCTACAAGGGCACGAATTGCTTTAAGTAAATCTTCGTCACCATGTAAATCCGGTAACTGCAGTGTACCATCACTTGAGAAACCAACCGAAGCAGAATCAAAGTCTTTATTTAGCATATCAAGCGTGTTGTCGCCAATATCTACGCCCGAACTTAATGCATCTTCGTCGTATTCTTCTAGTGTATCGTCTGGGTAAATTAAGCGTTTAAGCATTGGTTTTACTACTGCCATTATCAATACAATGATAACTAAGGCGCCTAATACAAGGCGGGCCATTTTCATAAACCAGTCTTGTTCCCACAGTGGCACTTCTATTGCTAAATTTGTTTCTTCACGTACAAACGGCACTGTTACGACTTCAAGTGCATCACCACGTTGCATATCAAAACCTACACCACCTTGTAGTAAGCGACGAATATTTGACAATGCCTCTACCGAGCGTGGAGTCATGGTTGTTTCACCGTTTTCTCCCACTTTAGCAATGTAGTCAACAGCAACTGATACGCTTATTCTACGTATTACACCACTTTGCTGGCGCTTATGCGAAATGGTTGTATCGAGTTCATAATTACGTGTGGCTTCTTTGTGGCTGCGTGTTGGTGACGTAGCTGTGCCTGCACCACCTTGCCCCGCAACCTCAGGAATGTTCGAGTTTAGCGGTGGCTGATTTGTAAGTGCACCTGGAATACCAACAGCTAGGCCGCCAATGTTATTTTCTTCAAATGTGGTCTCGCTTCTAACCGCTGGTAGGTCTGGGTTATAACGCTTTTGAGTTTCTTCAATAGAGCTAAAGTCCATGCTCAAATCGACTTGGGCTGTATAGTTTGCAAGCCCAACAACCGGTATTAAAATACTGTCTATTTTTTCAAGGTACTCTTGTTCGCGCTTACGTTCTAAGTCGTATTCTTTACGAGAGCGTGCTGCTAATGAGCTTTGCGAACCTGAATTTAGTAATCGACCATTTTGATCGGTTACAGTAACTCGCATAGGCTCTAAACCCTGTACTGCTGAAGCAATCATATCAACAACAGAGTCTACTTCTTCACGGTCAAGTGAGCGTCCACGTTTGAGTGTTAATACAACGGTAGCTGATGGTTTTTTTTCTCTGCGGGCAAATACGTTTTCTTTAGGAATAGCTAACAATACTTTGGCGCGAGTAATGTTATTAAGCTCTTCAATGGTGCGTGCTAATTGCTGTTCACGACCATGTTTTAGGCGTTCGCGCTCTAAGCGTTGGCTTACACCAAAGCCCATATCTTGCATAATTATATCAGAGCCCGACGCTGGCCCTTGCTCTAACCCTTCGCGGGTCATTAACAATTTAATGTTTTGGTATTCGCTTTCATCAACCGATACAACGTTGCCATCTAGTTGATATTCAATTTGTTGCGCATCTAAAAAGTCGAGCGTTTGAATAAGCTCTTCAGTTTGCATTTTACCTAACGGGCGCATATCTGGCTGACGAGCCCAAATAATAATGAAAATTGCGATAGCTAAACAAATAGCTAATGCTATAACCAATGTTACTTGGCGCAATACATCAACACCATTTAAAGCACTTAAGTAGCCTGACTTTTGTTCTTGTTGATCATCACCACCACTTTGGTCAATACCGCCACCAGCAAGTGCTAGGTCTGTAGATTGGTTAGATTGCGCCACAATAATTCTCCACTACCTAATTAAACAGGCATGTTCATGATTTCTTTATAAGCTTCAACAAGTTTATTACGAACCTGTACTGTAGCCTCAAAAGCAACTGACGATTTTTGAGAAGCAATCATCGCCTCAGCAAGCGATACACTTCGATCACCCATCTCAACTGCTGTTACTTTTTGAGCGGCATCTTGTTGTAATCCATGCACTGAATTTAGTGCATCACTTAGCATGTCGCCAAACTGGGAAGTAGAAGTAGGTTGAACTTGAGTCGGCAATTTATTTATTTGATTATTACGGCCGGCTTCTAAAGCCATTGATTGCATTTCTTGAAATACAGCACTGTTTTGAATTTTCATAATTTATCTCTGACACGCAGTGAACTCTTATAAGTAATAAAGCACAAAGCATGCCAAATAATTAATCATTAAAATACAATAGGTTAACTTTAGTTTGTGTTAGTCAGAGTTTTGACAACCCTAAGTTCGCAGCGCAAACTCAGGGTTTATAGGAGGTTATGCAGGAAGTGAAATACCTAAATCGCGCATTTGCGCTAGTTTATAACGTAAAGTGCGTGGGCTTATGCCCAACGTTTCGGCAACGTCTTTACGCTTGCCTTGGCAACGTGCAAGGGTTTCTAAAATAATGCGATGCTCTTTGTCTTTAAGCTCATCTTTATAGCTACCGGTATCTGCCGCAAGTAAACCTTGTTTGGGCTCATCCTCGGCATGCAATTTTTCATCATAATATGCAGAGCTTAGCGTGCTTTTATCAACGCCTTTATCTGCGTGAGCTAATTCTGTTGGCGATACTGTTTGCGCTGGTGCCAATGATGGCTCCATAACAAAGTTATTAGATACTAAGTTTTCGATAAAAATAGCATGCTCGTTTATTGTATCGCCACTTCGCAGTATAAGCGCACGTTGTATAACGTTATCAAGCTCGCGCACATTACCAGGCCACGCGTGAGCCAATAACTTTTGCTCGGCAGCTTTATCTAAATATGCCATGGGCTCTTTGCTTTTACTTATATGGCGCTCAATTAAATGCTTAGCCAATACAATAATATCGCCAGGGCGTTGGCTCAATGGTCGCCACATAAGTGGAAAAACATTAAGCCTGTAATATAAATCTTCTCTAAACTGATTTTCAGACACAGCTTCTTTTAAATCACGATTACTGGTTGCCAAAATACGTACATCGAGCTGGATTGTTTTACGACCCCCTAAACGCTCTACTTCACGCTCTTGCAGTACGCGTAAAAGTTTAGCTTGTAGCCCTAAGTCCATCTCAGTAATTTCATCAAGTAAAATAGTACCGCCTTGTGCTTGCTCAAACTTACCCGGACATGCTTGAATCGCGCCCGTAAAAGCCCCTTTTTCGTAACCAAATAACGTGGCTTCGAGCATATTTTCAGGAATAGCCGCGCAGTTAATCGCCACAAATGGCTCATTACATCGGCTCGACTTATCATGAATATAACGAGCAAGTACCTCCTTACCTGAACCACTTGGGCCAAGTACCATTACACTTGCATCAGAGCGTGCTACTTTACTTGCAAGCTCCAATAATTGAATACTAGTTGGGTCGGCAACAATAGGTCCGTCGGTTTCTTTTGCTTTTTCAGGCAAATAACGGCTCACCATATTTAACAGCACTTCAGGTGCAAATGGTTTAGCCATGTAGTCAATTGCACCTAGGCGCATGGCTTCTACCGCATCGTCAATTGTGGCGTACGCCGTCATCATCAATACAGGTAAATCAGGGTGGTTTAATTTAATACTGCGTAGTAAATCAAGTCCACTCATTGCGCCCATTTGCACGTCGCTTACAACAAGCGAAAATTGATCTTTTTTAAGCAGTAACATTGCTTGCTCAGCACTGTTAGCTGCAACACATTCAATACCCGACATTTCAAGGGTATCTATTAAGGCTTCACGAAGACCGGCGTCATCTTCAACAACTAAAATAGTGTTACTCATAATGAACCCTCTAGTTTAGATTTTGCCTTAATAGGCAGTAACAAGCTAAAGCAGGCACCACCCTGCGTATTATTGGTCACATCAACACGGCCTTGGTGCGCACTAGCCACCGAACTCACTACAGCAAGCCCTAAACCTGTGCCCTGACTTTTGGTAGTAAAAAATGGTTCAAAAATTTTATCGCTTTGGCTTAAATCAACACCTGGGCCATTGTCGCTCACGCTAATACGAACCATATCTAAATCTTTTAAATCTCTTTGTGCGCTAATTTTTACTTTTGCACCGCCGCCAATAACTTGAATACTATTGTGCACAAGATTTTGGATAGCACTGGCCAATGCCGTTTTATTACCGACTATTTGTATATCTGGCTCTGGTAAGCTTACATCCAGCTCACTTTCATTAAGTGCGACCATCGCATCAGCACCTGCTTTAACTTCTGTTAAAAGCTGCTGCATTGAAACTTGCTCAACAACTTGCTGATCGCCACTTTTGGCAAATAACAGCATGTCGTTTACTTGAGTTTCTAAATCTTTTAAACGCGACATTAACTTTGTTTGAAAGTTATCGCGAGATGCTTCGGGTAAGCGCTTTGATCCTAAATTAGCAGCGTACAGCATAGCGGCTGAGAGCGGCGTACGTACTTGATGCGCTAATGATGCAACCATTTTACCCAGCGCGCTTAATCGCTGCATATGTGCAACACGTTTTTGTAAACGGCGAGTTTCGGTTAAATCCGTCATTAAAATAAGTTGCCCAGGCTCTGGGGCTAAAGCGGTAATATCAAGTTTTATTAAGCGCCCATCTTTTAAAGACACTTCGTGACCATCGTCTTGATGTGGCCTAAAAGAGCGCTGAATAACATTAAACCAGCGTTCGCCTTCAAGTGGCTCGCCAAGCATATCAATCGCTATTTGATTCGCTTTTGCAATCAAGCCTTTGCCATCAAGTACAACCACGCCTGCTGGCATGGTATCAACCAAATGTGAAAGCCAACTTGCTTGCTTGCGCAGATCGCTTAATTCACCAATGTACTCCTCTTGAAGTAAACATGGGTTATACTGATTTGCAGAAAAAAACTGTGGTTTTAGCACGCTAGCAAGGGCCATAATCAAATCTCGAATTGATGTAGATACATGTCTAAATGCACGATTTATACCAAAATTTATTTACATACTTATCATTAAGTTACATCAATAATTTGAGCGACATAAAAATGACGCACGCAAAAAGGAATAATAATGAGTGAGCAAATAAAGTGCCGTTGCCCGTGGCTCGACACCACTAAACCCGACTACGTTATTTACCATGATGAAGAATGGGGCGTCCCCCTTTATGATGATACAAAGCTGTTTGAATTTATCACTCTAGAATCAGCGCAAGCAGGCTTAAGCTGGTACACAATTTTAAAAAAACGCAGCGGTTACAAAAAAGCATTTGCTAATTTTGATGTAAAAAAAGTGGCACAATTCACACAAGATGACGTTGAGAGATTAATGCTTGATGAGGGTATTGTGCGAAATCGCTTAAAAATTGCGGCAACTGTCAACAACGCAAAGCGCTTTATAGAAATACAAGAAGAATTTGGAAGTTTTAGTAACTACCAATGGCAGTTTGTGGGTAATAAACCGATTATAAGTAATTTAAATAACGTTGAAGACTACCCAACAATTACAGAAGCATCAACTGCATTCGCTAAAGATTTAAAAAAACGGGGTTTTAAGTTTTTAGGCCCTACAACGGTTTACGCTCATATGCAGGCCTGCGGTATGGTTAACGATCACAGTAATGATTGTTTTAGAAAAGAAGAAATTATTAAAGCTTTTAGTGGGTAAGTGATTTATAGCTATAAAAGTAATTTGTTCACAAAGAGGTTAAGAGACGCTGCGCTATAGAGAAGTAAAGCGTAAGTTGACTATGGTTTCTCATTTACCTTCGTTTTTCTCTTTGTGAAATAGCGTTTTATTTAAGTGATTAAAAGTCTCGTTTTTCACGCTAGCAAGTCTAGCGTCTACAACAAAAGTAAAAACCGTGTAGGTGCGAATTTACTTCGCGCTCTTGCTAATATTTTTTAAGTAAAGTGCGGTATAAAACCGCACCTACAAAACGAGGGGCTCTTTATCTACTGTGTTTGGCCAATTTATAACTAAACACTGACAGCTGCTTTTAAACCTTAATCTCTTGAAAGATTATACTTTTTCATTTTCTCAACGAGTGTTGTTCTGCGAACACCCAATATCTCTGCAGCGCGAGCTACAACGTAATCATAACGCTCTAACGCTTGGGTTATTAAGCTTATTTCGAGCTCGGCTAAATAATCTTTAAGTTCAATACCATCATCTGGCAATAGCCCACTACCCGTTTGGCTAAACTCAGCGTCTGGCTCACTTTCGTAATCGCTAAAACCGGTGCTAAATATATCGTTAAAGGCGTCTTTTTCCATTAACTCTTCAGGGTATTCTGGCTCGTAGGCTTCAACTTCGATGTAACGATATTTATTAGGTAAATCGGGAATATCAACCACTTTTTCAGGAAACATAATAACCATACGTTCCACTAAGTTAGCAAGCTCACGAATATTACCAGGCCAAGCATGTTCTTTTAAGCTCTCAACTGCGCGCTCTGTAAACTTAGCGGTAGAACCTGTTTGGTCGTTAACACGGCGCATTAACTCTTTTAAAAGCAGCGGAATATCATCAGCACGTTCACTCAGCGATGGGTTTTCGATAGGAAATACATTTAAGCGGTAATATAAATCTTCCCTAAAACTACCCTCTTCAATCATTGTTTCAAGGTTACGATGCGTGGCTGCAATAACGCGTACATCAGCCTGAATAGCCTTTGTACCACCAACTCGTTCATAACTTCGCTCTTGCAATACTCGCAGCAACTTAACTTGCATTTGCAGTGGCATATCGCCTATTTCATCTAAAAATAGCGTTCCACCTTGAGCAAGTTCAAAGCGCCCTTTACGAGCCGATATAGCACCAGTAAACGCGCCTTTTTCGTGGCCAAATAGTTCACTTTCGAGCAGCTCTGCCGGAATAGCACCACAGTTAACAGGTACAAACGGTCCATTAATACGCTTTGAAAGCAAATGTACATTACGGGCAACCACTTCTTTACCTGTGCCTGATTCGCCTAAAATTAAAACATTAGCGTCGGTTTTTGCCACTTGTTCAATTAAAAAGCGAACATCTTTAACCGCATCGGTTTCACCAACAAGTCCATCAAAAATTTTATGTGGTTTAGTATGCTTATGCTCATTAGGCAGCATACGCTGATATTGCTGGCAGTCGTGAAGTAACTGAGTTGTCACTTCGTGATTAAACGGCTCACAGATAAGCCCCACTACATTAGCTATACTTAATAGGGGTTTTAGCGTTTCGCCAATTAATAAAAACGGTAATGTTGGATAGCGTTTAATTAAGCTTTCGTGGTCAAGTGATTGCAATGCTCCTAAAATGATCATGCATTCTTGCTGCTGATATTTTTTGCATTCTTGTTCAAAGCAGTCTTCGCTTAATAGTTGAGCAGCTTCACCAATAAAGCCAAGTGAAGCATTTAATCCTATTGCGCGGTTGTTATTATTATCTAAAATCAAGATCATATTTAGCGAGCCGTACTTTCACTAATTTGTATAATTAGTTAAATTGTAAGCCAGTTCAGCATGGATGCAAGCAATAGCGGCAGTTTTTTGACATAAACGCCAAAAAACAGACGGGCTAGTTAAGTCAATCATACTTAATAGTTAATCATTAAGTATGGGTTATAGTTTTAACTTAGTTATTACTTAGCCATTACTTAACTATTACCTAACTATAACTTAGCCCTAAAAATTAATTTACTCGGCAATAAAAATGCTATTGTTAGTAAATAAACTCAATTATAAATTTAAGTTGAAGTTACAAATGCCGATACATAAATAAGTGAAAATGCTTGGCATTAATATTGCTTTGTATTAGCTTTCACATAATTTTATTGTTTTAAATTTTAGGATTTTCCATGGCTCACATCTCAGTAAAAAAATACGGTCAAGTTCGTGCTAGTAGTATTGCCGAAATGACTCCTTACGAACAAATAAACCTTATATTTAGTAATATTATCGGCCGTTTAGCAGCTACAAAAGGGTTTATTGAGCGCAAAGAAATAGCTAAAAAAGGTGAGAACATTTCAGCTTGCATTTTATTGCTTGGTGCTCTGCAAGATGCACTTAATTTAGAAGTAGAGCAAGACCCTAGTATTTCTAACAATTTATTGGCACTTTACGATTACTGCCAACGCCGTTTAACTCAAGCTAACTTACACAACGATATTGAAGCAATTACTGAAGTATCAAGTATTGTTAAAGAAATTAAAGAAGGTTGGAATAACATTCCGCTAGATCAACGCAGCCCTGCGGTTTAATTTAAATTATGGACTCGCCAACATCTTCGCAGCAACTAACAAGCCATGCAGAGC